>JAAFHI010000777.1 GCA_013298335.1 Actinomycetota bacterium | reverse complement strand
ACCCATGAAGGACCTCTTTTCGGAAAACCGATGGAATCGGGACTTCCCGGTTAGAAACTCCTGTCGCCACCGCTCTCTTTTGAAGCCTTGGACGTGTTCGGGAGAACGAAATTGAGGTGGCGTTCCTGACGGTCGCGGAAGACGGTCACCCTGACCA
Source organism: Actinomycetota bacterium (assembly GCA_013298335.1). Classification (GTDB taxonomy): domain Bacteria; phylum Acidobacteriota; class Blastocatellia; order Chloracidobacteriales; family Chloracidobacteriaceae; genus JAAFHI01. The sequence continues at coordinate 2,707 of JAAFHI010000777.1, read as the reverse complement.
CGCTGCCGGGTGGAAGCGATTCGAGGCAGCGCCGCAGCAACAGGCAGTCGGAGATGGAAAGGCTTCCCACGCCAGTCAGGATGTCGCCGCGTTGCAGGCCGCCCCGCGACGCCGGACCGTCGGACAGGACGGCGTTGACGTATCCCCCGCGTGACTGCCCCGAACTGGCCGCAATTTCAGGCGTGACCGGAACCAGGTCGATCCCCAGAACCGGAACCTCCCCGGAGGCCGACGACGGCGTTTCCATAACGGGCTCCTTGACGACGGGCCGGGACGACGAACGGATGTCCGTGTGACCTTTTCTCAACTGAAGAAGGAAAAAAGCCGGTGCGAGCACAAGAAGCGACACAACCATTCCGGCACCGACGAACAACGACAACCGGGAAATAATTCCCCGAGGCCGCTTCGGAATGGATTGCGCGAACTGCGTCATGGCGCGTGCCTTCGATCATCAGACTGACATTCACGACACCCCTGCGTCGCACCGTCACGCTCCCAAGGTAATGAACCGCCCATTTCTCGGACCTTTCCCCAGCGTTACAGTTTTGTAATTGAACTGTGGCGGCGGAAAAGGGGGGCAAGCCGGGCGATTCAGGCTGGAAGGGGATGATTCAAAGGCAATTCGACCGTAAAGGTCGTTCCCTGACCGTAAACGCTCCGGACTTCGACCTCTCCGTGGTGGGCCCGGATGACGGCCCGGACGAGGCTGAGCCCAAGGCCGAGACCGCGCTGGGAACGGCTTTTATCGGCGCGGTACAATCGCTCGAAAATGCGCGGCAGGTCCTCGTCGGCAATTCCGGCGCCCGAATCCCGAACTTCGATGACAACCGACTGGCCGCGAACCGAGGCGGTAACGGAAACCGTTCCACGGTCCGGCGTATACTTCACCGCATTATCGAGCAGATTGGCCAGTACCTGCTTCAAACGGACACGATCCGCCGTCAGTATCAGTTCATCGGGAATGTCCGTCGAAATGGAGATGTCCTTTTCCTCGGCGAGGAATTCATACAGATCGACCACCTGTCCAACGACTTCACGCAGCGACACGGTGGCGAGCGTCAGCCGCATGGCCCCGGTTTCGGCCTCGGAAATATCCATCAGCGTCTTCAGCATCACCTGGATCTGCTCGGTTTCTTCAAGGCAGGTACCGAGGGCGTCCCGGCAGGACTCCGGATTTTCGGACTGAATGGCGAGTTCGGCGATTCCCCGCAGCCGCGTCAGCGGTGTCCGGAGGTCGTGGGCGACGTTGTCGAGGCTTTCGCGCATGCCCGCGATGAGCGTGTCGATGCGCCCGAGCATTTCATTGAACTCGGCGACCAGCACCCCGATTTCGTCCGTGGCCGAGGTCGGCTGCACCCGCGCCCCGACATCCCCGGTCTCGATGATCGAACGAACCGTCTCGGCCAGCGATTTCAATGGCCGGATACCCCGCACGGCGGCAAACGCACCACCCGCAATGCCGAGGGTCAGGACCGGCAGCGCGGTCAGTAAAAAGACTTGGCGAAACAGCGAGAGGGTTTCACGCCGGGCCGCCGTCTCCATGCCGACCTGAAGGATCGAGCCGTCCCGCAGGCGCGAGGTGGCGACCTCGATTTCACGCCCGTCGTCGGACAGCGTCAGCCAGCGGGGCTCATTCGATACCGGAATGGTTTCGAGTCTCCGCGCGATGGCCCCGTTCCACTGCGGCGGCGTCCGGGTAAAGACCGTCCGGTCATCGGGCGCGGCAAACCGGACGATATAGGTATTTTCCTCGCCGCCCTGCTCGCCATCGAGCAGACGCGCCAGGTCAACCGCGGAACGGCTCTTCTCGTATTCCGCCCGATACACGTCGAGTTGAAGCAGAATCGTTTCCTGCTCGCGCTGCTTGATTGATGACGACAGCAGCAGGTAGGAGAGCCCGAAGAGAATCCCGAGGCCGAAGATGAACATCCCGGCAAACCACGCCGCGAGCCGGACCGCCAGGGAGTGCCGGATACGATTAAGCCGAGCGGAGAACATAGCCGACTCCCCGCAGCGTATGAATCAGCTTCGGCTCGAAATCCTTGTCGATCTTGTTGCGGACACGGCAGACCAGTACGTCGACGACATTCGTCTGCGGATCGAAATCGTAGTTCCAGACATGTTCGAGAATCATCGTTTTCGAGATGATCTTCTCGGAATTGCGCAGGAGGTATTCGAGCAGCGCGAACTCGCGCGGCTGCAATTCCACCTTGCGGCCCGCCCGGGTCACTTCGCGGGTCAGCAGGTTGATTGAAAGATCGCCATAGGTCAGCGATGTCGCCTCCGAACCGCCCGACGACCGCCGGATGAGCGCCTGAACCCGCGCCAGCAATTCGGCAAAGGCAAACGGCTTGGTCAGGTAGTCGTCGCTGCCCGCCTGCAATCCGCGAACCCGGTCATCAACCGAGCCCTTGGCGCTGAGGACGATGACCGGCGTCCGGAACGCCTTGGCCCGTAGCTCCTCGATCAGCTTCAACCCGTCCCGCTTGGGCAGCATCACGTCCACGACCGCCGCGTCGTAGGATTCATTCAACGCAAGGTGCAGGCCGTCTTCTCCGTCAACCGCGTGATCGACGGCAAAGCCCGCCTGCTCAAGCCCCTTCTTCACGAAGGAAGCGATTGTCTTGTCATCTTCAACCAGGAGAAGCCGCATGAGTTTGCCTCTGAGGGATCAGGGATCAGGGATCAGGGATCAGGGATCAGGGAT
>JAAFHI010000269.1 GCA_013298335.1 Actinomycetota bacterium | reverse complement strand
CGAACGGTAACGCGGTCCGCCAGTCCATCCCGCCGGATGAATTCCGAGGCAATCGCCGCCACTTCGGGCAGGTCCAGAATTTCCGCGGTCAGTCCGGGGGTCTTCTGAACGAGGGCGCGCGCGTAGGACCCCGGGCCGCCGCTCACGTCCAGCAGCCGCGTACTCCCGGTCAGATCAAGGACACCGCAGAGCGCGTCGGCCTGGCCGCTGGCCGCGATGTTGTCCATCGCGAGCACCCACGCCCGTTCGGAAGCCAGTCGTTCGGCGTCGGTCCGCATCAGCCCCATCGCCGTTTCCCGCGGCCCGATTTCGCCGTGCCGGATGACATGATCGAGTTCGCCGAAGCGCGGCCACAGATCGGCGAAGTAGGTCAGTAAATCCCCGAGATACCCCGGTTTTCCTTTGACGAGATGCCGGGACGCCACGTCGGCGTTCGCAAAGCCGTTCCCGCCGGCGGTGACCAATCCGAGCGCCTCGCCAGCGCCGACGAGTTTGGCCGCCCAGGGTTTGGTGATCTTCAGTTTCCGGGAAAGTTCGTCCACCGAACGCGGTTTTTCGTCGAGGACGTCGAAAAGGCCCAGCCGGAACGCGGCGAACAGCAGTCCGCTGCTCCAGTAGGCGGCACCGATCCGGAAGATCGGTTCGGGCGTGATGGATTTCTTTCGGCGAGATTTTCGACTTTCCGAGGAAACAGCCATTCGACCTCCGGCAGCAACGAGTTCAAACGCACCCGTTACAACCGCGCGAAAAATAATGAATGGGAGGAAAAAACCCGGTGAAAACCTTGTGTGGACGGGCGGCAAAGTACCACCCGACTTTCCGCGATGTCAACGCGAAAGGCATTCAGTCACAAGCGGTTGGCCACGGTTTGCCCCGTTACTTCGGAATGATGGAAACGGTTCCGGGAAGTTGCGGAAGGCGCAGGCCGTCGGGGTTTGAAATTCGGACCACGAACAAGGGTTTGAAGTTATCGGCTTCGATTTGCGTCAGAAATCCCCGTTCCACCAGCCGGTTCACGATCCGCCGGAAATTGGCCTCGCCGTCCGTTCGTGCCTTCTCGACCTGACGGGCGAAGGCGCGACGTCCCGTCCAGATGAAGGTTTCTTTCTTCCGGATGCTGACCGTTTCACCAACCAGTCCGGAAGCGTAACGGTCGAAAAACGTCTCGCAAGAAACCATTCCACCGCTCGCGACCGATCTGAAAACCGGCGGGTCGTCACCCCCGCTGGAAAAACCGCGCACGGCGAAGGAAGGAGTGCTTTCCGTCGGGCATTCGAGGTTGTTAACGACGACATGTCCCGGTCCTTCAACAAAAGACTTTGTCAACGGCCAGTCAGAAAACACCGTTCGGTAAACCGGCGGGAACGTCTCTTCCTGTCTCAACGGAACACAAACAGGCCAGCAACCGCACCCCAGCCCCCCGGTTGGAATTCGTTTTTCTTCTTCGAACCTTCTTCGAATCACCAGATCCGCGGCTACCAGACTTTCACCGCCCTTCAATCTCCGCTCGATCAATGCCTTCGCGAATCCTGGCGTGCCGGCCTTCAACGCCAGATTCGCGGCCAGCGCCGCGCGAAGGTGATGCTCCAGCGTTTCGATTCCGGCGTGACGTTCGAACATCTCCAGGATGGCCTTTCCATGCCGTTCCGGCTGAAAGGCGAGCAGAATCGCGACCTTATCAGGGAAATCATTCACCAATTTTAAAAGGACGTCATCCGGCACGAAGACTTCCAGCTTGAAAAGCGCGTCGAGGGCCAGTTGCGCTTCGAAACGCGAGAAGCGGTCCAGATCGAGAAAACCGATAAGGTCGGGAAGAAATGCACCGCGTTTTTCCTTTCCGATATGGTAAATGGTCCACGCCCGGACTTCCCCTTTCCGATCCCGCAACCGTTCCCGAACGGCGGTCTCGGAGGCCGGCAGTTCGTATTCGGCGGCATGTGACGGGGACGCCGCGACCAGCGTTTCCAAACCAAGGAGCACTACAAAAAGCAGAAAAAGCCGGATCGCGATTCCCGGAAATTCGGCAAGAGAATTCATGACGGTCACCTGATTGAGAAGTTCGATACCGACTTTAACACCTGATTCCGGTCCGTGGTTCCGGTGATTTCGGTCGGAGGAATCCAACCGACTCGGCTTGCCTCGGCTGCACCCGGAGGGCAAAATAGTGCTTTCCTTAGATACGTCTCATCTTTTCGCTTTTGAAAGACGTGTCGTTTCGAACCGGTAAAGAAAAAGATGATCCAGTCCATACCTACAATTGCGCCCATCGCCACCCAAATCGAGACCATGCGCGCGCACGTCCTGGTTGAACCGGGAAAACTCGAAATGCAGCAGGTCCCGATGCCGGAACCCGAGCCGGGCGGGGTCGTGATTCAGGTACGGTCGGCGCTGACCTGCGGTACCGATCTGAAGGCGTTTCTGCGCGGTCATCCAAAATTTCCCACGCCGACGCTGTTCGGGCATGAATTCTCGGGAATTGTCGCCAAAACCGGCAAGGGCGTGACGAAGTTCAAGGAAGGCGACATCGTGATGTCCACGCACTCGGCCCCCTGCGGCGAGTGCTACTACTGCAAACGTGGTCAGGAAAATCTCTGCGACACGATCATGAGCACGATGGTGCTCGGGGCCTACGCCGAATACATCAAGATTCCCGAACGGATCGTCCGTCAGAACATGTTCGAAAAGCCGGCTTCCCTCGCCTTTTCGGAAGCCGCGCTGATGGAGCCGTTCGCCTGTGTCGTTCACGGCCTCGAAGAAGTGACGACCAGCCCGGAAGACACGGCGCTCATCATCGGCAACGGCGCCATCGCCCTGCTCCACGTCGCCTATCTCCGCTCGCGGGGCGTCAGCAAAATCGTCGTCGCCGGGCGGCGCGATTTCCGTCAGCAGGCGGCGCTGGCCGTGGGCGCGACCCATCTCATCAATCTGACGACGGAAAATCTCGAAGAACGCATTCGCGAACTCACCGACGGACGCGGCGCCGACCTCGTCATCGAATGCACCGGCCAGCCCCACATCTGGGAACAGTCGGTCAATCTTTCCCGGCGCGGCGGCACGGTGGTCTTTTTCGGCGGCTGCAAGCGCGGAACGACCGTCACGTTCGATACGCTGCGGATTCACTACGACCAGATCACACTCCGCAGCCCGTTTCACATGACCCCGCGCGCCGTCCGTCGGGCCCGCGAAATCCTCATCGAACGGCAGGTCGACTGGAGTCTTCTTATTACCGCCGAATACCCCCTCGAAAAACTCGGCGAAGTCTTCGAGGAACTTCAAAAAGGCGACTGCATCAAGTTTGCCGTCATTCCGTAGAAGGTTTCAGGTGTCGGGTGTCAGGTTTCAGGTCAAACTTAAGTTTTGAATTTTGAATTTTTAGTTTTGAGTTTCAGGTCACCAGCATTGAACTCAACACTCAAAACTGGATTGAACCTGAAACCCGATACCCGATACCCGACACCTTTTTAGTTCCGACACCCGATACCCGACACCTTCATCAATGAAAGTAGCCAAAATCTACGATTTCGAAGATCTCCGGATTGAAGACGCCGAGCGTCCGCAGCCCGGTCCGCGCGACATTCTCGTCCAGGTCAAGGCGAGCGGCATCTGTTCGGGCGACGTGACCCCGTGGTACATCAAGCGGAAAGCGCCGATTGTGCTCGGCCATGAACCCGCCGGCGTCGTCGTGGAAATTGGAGACGAGGTCACGAACTTCGCGGTCGGCGACCGGGTGTTCGTGCATCACCACGCGCCCTGCTTCACCTGCCGGTACTGCGAACGGGGCGAATTCGTCCAGTGCAAGACGTGGAAGGCTTCGAAAATCGTTCCCGGCGGCATTTCCGAATATTTTCTGGTCCCCGAAACGAATCTCGGCGACACGCTCAAACTGCCCGACACGGTTTCCTTCGAAGACGGCGCGCTCGTCGAACCCGCCGCCTGCTCGGTGAAGGCCGTCCGCAAGGCGCGGGTCGGCCAGGTCATCTGCGCCGATCTGGTGGACTGGCGGTGCGAAAAGGCGCTCGAATTCGGCGCCGACGCGGTCATCAACCCGACGCGCGAGGACCTGGTCGAACGGCTCGCCGAACTGACCGACGGCGCGCTCGCCGACGTGGTCATCGTCGGCCCGGCGGTCACGAAAGTGATGGAACTCGGCGTGAAATGCGCGGGCAAGGGCGGCGTGGTCCTGATTTTCATGGGGTCTCCGCCCGAGGACATGATGACCATCAATCCGTTTCATCTCTATTTCAACGAAATCGATCTGGTGATGAGTTATTCCTGCGGGCCGGACGACACGCGCGAGGCGCTGCGGCTGATTGAATCCGGCGTCTTGACGGCGGAGAAGCTCGTCACGCATCGTTACGAACTGAACGACACCTACGAGGGCTTCAAGAAAATGGCCGAGGCCCGGGACGTTCTCAAAGCGCAGATCATTTTCCCCTGATTCGTCCCCGAATTCGCACTCAGTGAACGAGGTTTTCCGCCATGCCGTCCTGTACCGTCACGTTCCAGCCTTCGGGAAAAACCGTCAGCGTCCCGGAAGGCACCGTCCTTTTGACCGCCGCCCAGCAGGCGGGCCAGCCGGTCATGAATTTCTGCGGCGGCAACGGTCTGTGCCAGACCTGCGAGGTTCGGGTTTCGACCGCCGCCAACGCCGCGCTTTCCGCGCCTGAATCAAAAGAACTCCGCTGGCTCGACGCGGACGACATCGCCGCCGGTCACCGACTCGCCTGCTGCGCCAAGGTCAAAGGCGATCTGGCGTTCGACGTTCCGGCCACCAAGCGGTTCGACATCGCCCAGCAATTCCAGAAACTCTCCTTTGAAGAGGGCTTTCAGTTGTGGACGCGCATGATCGCCGCGACCTCCGAGGAGTTTCTGAACCACTTCCGCCACGTCGGCGCGGTCGCCCTGAATTCGCTTGAACTCTTCCGGACGACCCAGCCGACGGACATCCCGAATCTCATGCAGCAGTTCGTCAAATCCGGGCTCACCAATTCCATCACCGCGTTCGAGGCGGTGGCCACCGGTCTGGCCCGCAGCATGAACGAATCCGCCGCTTCCACCGAATCCGGGCCGAAAAAACCAGTGGCCTGAAAGATTTACCTGAGCGTAAAACCACGGTAACACCCCACCCCTACAGTGATTTCGGGTGAGCTTATTACCAGTCTGGACTACGGGCGTCGGGTTACTCCGACGCCCATTTTTTTTACCCGAATGGACGTACTCATCCCGCTCCTCAACACCGGTCTGGCCCTCGCCACGCCGTTGCTGCTCGTCGCTCTCGGAGAAATCGTTTCGGAACGCGCCGGTGTCCTCAACATCGGCGTCGAGGGACTGATGCTCTTCGGGGCGCTGTTCGGCGTCGTGGCGGGTTTTCTGACCGGAAACGTCTGGCTCGGCCTCGGCGCGGCTTCCCTTTCGGGCATGTTTTTTTCGGGCGGATTCGGCTGGCTGGTCATTCGCCTGCGGACCGATCAGGTCCTCACCGGGACCGGTCTGAACATTTTCGCCCTCGGCCTCACCGCCGTGCTGCGACGGGAAATCTTCGGTCTTTCAGGCGAGACCCTGACCGTCACGGCCATTCCCCGCTGGCCGATTCCCGGACTTTCGTCCATCCCGGTCATCGGGCCGATCCTGTTTTCGCAGGACCCGCTGGTCTACATCGGGCTGATTTCAGTGGGCGGCGTCTGGTGGTGGCTCTATCGCAC
>JAAFHI010000925.1 GCA_013298335.1 Actinomycetota bacterium | reverse complement strand
GAAGCGACAAGCGGCTGATAACTTTTTTTAATGAAATTTTCTCGCGATTGATGAAGCTGGAAAGCGGAGACGAGCCGGAAACAATGTTTTCCGCCGGATTCGTCGAACACGAACCGGGCGTCGCCAACCGGGCCGCGCTCGACGAAACCGCGCCCGCCGTCGAATTTCTCTTTCATGAAAAGCCGGATGATCCGGAAGCCGCCGATGAATCGGACGAATCGCTCCGGGAAATCGAGGCGCGGCGAATGGCCCGGCGGGTCAAGCAGATCGTGGCCACCGGGGAACTGATCGTCCGAGATACGCGCGGCAAAAAAGATGAAAATGTCGCCCGAAAGGCCGAATTCAGGGATTTTGCGCTGCTGCTCGGGGCTTTTTCCCACGTCAAAATCTATGAACAGGCGTTTCGCGCCGCGAACGTGCCCTATTACGTGGTCGCGGGGTACGGGTTTTACAACCGGCCCGAAGTCGCCGACATTCTGACCCTGCTCGAATTTCTCGATAACCGGTCGGATGAAATTGCGCTCGCGGGCGTGCTGCGGTCGCCGATGTTCGGCATCTCGGACGAAACCCTGATCCGGATGCGCAACTGGGACGACGGGACCGACCGCAAAGGGAAGCCCGCGCCGCTTTTTACCGCCCTCGTGCATTTCAAACTGCCGAAGGGCGTGGATGACGAACAGGCGCGGCTGCTCGCCACCGCGAATACCGTCCTTCTCGATTTACTGACGGTCCGGAACCGGCTGCCGCTTTCGCAACTGATTGACCGGGTGATCCGGGCGACGCAGTTCGACGCGGTGAGCGCCGCCGCCGAGGACGGTCCGCAACGCCTCTCGAATCTCGACAAGCTCGTTGCACAGGCCCGTTCCTTTGAAAAAAGGGAAACGCGCCTGTTGCGGGACTTCGTCGAGTACATCCGGGAATTCCGCCGGCTCGAATCCCGCGAAGCCGAAGCGCAGCTTGAACTCGGTCTCGACGCGGTTGCGATTCTGACCATCCACAAATCGAAGGGCCTCGAATTTCCGGTGGTTCTGCTGCCCGATCTCCAGCACGAGCGAAACCGGCGTTCCGGCGAGTTCGTGTTCGAACGCAATATCGGGCTCGGATTCGACATTCCCGACTGGCGCGGCGAACTGGTCTCGACCGCGCTCAAGGAACGGGTCGGCGACCGGATCGCTTTGCGCGAGACCTTCGAGTCGATGCGAAAGCTCTACGTCGGGATGACCCGCGCGGAAGACCGGCTGATTCTCTCCGCCGCCTCGAAACCGTTGAAAACAGGCGAGAAGTCGCTCCGGGAATGCACGACCTGGCTGGGCTGGCTCATGAAAATGCTGCCCGCCCCTGCCGAACCCGAAAACGAGGAGATCATTTCCTTCGGCGAATCCTCGGTTCTGTACCGCGGACGGAATGTCGAATTGGAACTGCCGCCCGAAGTCGCTCGCCCCGACGCGGCGGACGAACGGGCGACGCGCCCGGCTTTTGCGCGGAACGCGGCGAAAGAAGCCCGCGAGCGCGAACGCCAGACCCGGTCGCTGGTGGCCGAAATCGAGGACCGGTTGCGACCGATTGAACCGGCGGAGGCCGGTGCGGGCGTCCACTATCGGTACAGCGTCACGCAACTCGTCAATTTCATGAACTGCCCGCGGCAGTACTATTTCGCCAGATTTCTTCAGCCGTCGGAAACCGAACTCCGCGCCGCGGGCGGAGATGACGCGGAAACCCGCGAGGGGCGGACGCGCCTGCCCGCCAACGCGCGCGGCCTCGTGATTCACCGGTTCTGCGACACCTTTCGCGATGGCGACGATCCAAAAACCTGTCTGCTCGAAGCCGTCCGGCACGTCCGGCGGGTCGGGACCGCCGATGGTTTCACCGAATATTCGGCCATTGAAGATGAGGACGTGGTCGCGGAAATGCGTCCGCTGGCCGAGAACTACCTGAAAAGCCGGTTACGAACCGAAATCGACGAACGCTGGCGCGCCGGTGTTGCCGAAAACGGCGCGGCGCATCCGTTTGTCCGAAGCGAAATCGGGTTTACTCTGCGGACCGACGTCGCGACCATCCTCGGCGCGATGGACAAAGTACTGCTTACTGACACCCCGCGCGGCCTCGAAGCCCACGTCATCGACTTCAAAACCAACAGTTTATGGTCAAAAAGTGGAAACTTCGACGCTGAACTGGCCGAGAAGGCCGCGATGTACCGCGTTCAGATGCAGGCCTACTCGCTGGCCGCCTGGTGGCTGATCCCGAACGTCCGGCGGGTGTCGGCGACCCTGCACTTTCTCCATCCGAACCGGGAATTCCGTTTTCCCGATGAACAGATGACCGAAAACGCCGCGCTCCGGGCCGTGACCAACGCCGCCGAGAAAATCCGGGCCGTCCGGCAGTATGA
>JAAFHI010000248.1 GCA_013298335.1 Actinomycetota bacterium | reverse complement strand
TCCAGTGCTTGAAATCGGCGTGTTCGTTGAGAAACGTGGCGTAGTACGTGAGCCACTTCGGAATGTTGTGGACGAAAATGCTGCCCGACGGCTTGGTGACGCGGACCATCTCCGACAGCCACTCCCGACACCAGTCGAGATAGTCGTCGAGTTCGCGATGGTCGCGGTAGCTGTTGTATTTTTTATTCAGGTTGAACGGCGGGTCGGCGAACGTCATGTCGACCGACTCGGTAGGAATGGCGCGGAGTGCCTTCAGGCAGTCTCCATGAATGATTTGGCTGAGGCTCACGGTGCATTTCGACCTCCAAATAAGTTCCCTTGGATCGAAAACCCCTTGTAAAACCCCTTGTTCGTACCCTTGGAATTGAAAGATGACGCCTGTGCAGACATCCGCTTCCCGACCGCGCGCCGCCGACCGGCTTCGCAAAGCCGTCACCGCGCAATACCCCTTGCTCTACCTTTTAACCTGGGAAGAAGACCGAGTGGAACGAATGGTCGCATCGCTCGCGCAGAGCGCGCAACCCGTGGTTCCGGCTTTTGTCTGGACGACCACCCGCGGACTGGTCAACGGCACCGAGGCCGTCCCCGATACGCTCGACGCCCACGCCGTCCTCGACTACGTCATCGCCACGCCGCAACAGGGTTTCTATCTCCTGAAGGACTTTCACCGCGAACTCGCCGACAACCCGCGGCTCGCGCGTCGCCTGCGCGACGCCTATTACGCGTTGAAGGACCGCGGCAAATTCCTCTGCATCGTGGCACCGGTCATCGAAATCCCCGAGGAACTCAAAAAGGAAATTTATCTGGTTGAAATTTCCCTGCCCGCCGAGGACGAAATCGCGCCGGTGATGGACTATTACACACAACGGCACTTCAATGGAACCATTACCGATCAAAATCTCCGACAAAGTCTGGTGAACGGCCTGAAGGGCCTCACCTATGGCGAAATGCAGCACGTCCTGAACGGCACCTTCGCCGGACGCCGCGAGTTTTCGCCCGATCTCATCACCCAGATTCTGCTCGAAAAGGAACAGATCACCCGCAAGGACGGCCTCATCGAGTTCATCTTCCCGCGCTACCGCCCGGCGGACCTCGGCGGCTATCACCAGTTGAAATCCTGGCTTTCGAAGCGGGTCCAGCTTTTCACGAAGGAAGCCGCGCAAGCGGGCATCACCCCGCCGAAAGGCGTGCTGCTGATGGGAATTTCGGGTTGCGGGAAAAGCCTCGCGGTCAAGGTGATTTCAAGCCTGTGGAATCTGCCGCTCTTCCGGCTCGACATGAGCAACGTCTATTCCGGCGCGAACGGAACGCCCGAAAACGCCTTCCGGCGCGCGCTCACCGCCGTTGACGCGCTTGCGCCATGCGTTCTGTGGATTGACGAAATCGAGTCGGGCATCGTCGGCGTGAAGGAAAACGTCCAGGGCGGCGGCAACACGCGCATCTTCTCGACCTTTCTGACCTGGATGCAGGAAAAGGACAGCGCCGTCTTCGTCGCGGCGACCGCCAACCGCATCGACCTGCTGCCCGCCGAGTTCATCCGCAAGGGACGCTTCGATCAGGTGTTTTTCCTCGACCTGCCGAGCGAGGAGGAACGCAAGCAGATCTTCACCATCCACCTTCAGAAAAAGGGCGCGGACATGCTCGCCTTCGACCTGCTGATGCTGTCGAAGGCATCCGACGGCTGGAACGGCGCGGAAGTCGAGCAGCTTGTCGAAGCCGCCGCCATCGAGGCGTTCAACGAAAAATCGCGCCTCACGATGGACCACATGATGCGGAATCTCGGGAAGTTCGTCCCGCTGTCGAAGACGATGACCGAACAGATCAAGCAGATCCGAAGCTGGGCCTACGGTCGCGCCATCAACGCTTCCTGATGGAGCGCGCGCATCCTGCGCGCATGAAAATTGGACCGCGCGCACCCTGCGCGCATGGCTTTCAAATGCCGAACAACCAAGAAAACAGACAGCCGGAATCTCCCCAGGACCGGTTGCGCCGGTTGGCCGAGGAACGTCTCACCGCTTATCTGCGGAATTCGGAGGGGGAAGATCACGTAGCATTCATCAAGTACGCACTTAGCTTTCATCAAGGCATTCACTCCTACCTCATTACCGTTGAACTCGATTCTCAAACAGAGGCGGTCGAATATCTCGTTCGGGAAGTGTTTTGGGATTCAGGGACCGACTGGCAGCATTTTTGGACGATTGCGGCGGCGTACCAAAACGACCCTCAATCCGTCGCGCCCAACCCGTTTGAACTCATTGTCCCCACCACATACGTCACAAGCCTCCGGTTTCCCGAAGAGGAGTTGTCTTCACTGCTTCAGGAACTTCGGAATTGCGCTTCCAATGGGTACGTATCTCGGGCCGTGAGGGGAATTTACGACGGAGACGTGATGACCGTCAGCCTGTTCGGCGGCGGATTGCCGCAGAAAACCGGACATACATTCACACTGGCAGCGGGAGGAGATAGAAACGACGATTCCCCGCTTGAAACCACGGCGAAAAGGCTTTGGGAAGTTCTTTCAAACCGTTTCAACGGGCAGCGCTGTCCGACGCCGTTGGAGGAAGACAGTTGAAAACTTCGGAGTGATCTCGACCAAACGAGGTCTGATTGCTTTTTACAACGGATGACGGTGCCCAAACGGGGGATGAAGGCGTCCGAACAAGGTATGAAAGCGACAAAACGAGGTATGACGCCCGCCGAACACGGTATGAAGGCAACAAAACGGGGTATGACGCTTGTCGAACGAAGGATGACGGTGACAAAACAGGGGATGAAGGTCACCAAACGGCGGATGATGGCAGTCGTACAAGGTATGACGCCCACCGAACGAAGGCTGAAGGCAACAAAACGCCTCCGGTTCAATATTCACCCTTTCAAGCCATGCGCGCAGGATGCGCGCGCTCCAATTTCATCCTTCATCCTTCCGCCTTCATCCTTTTCTTCATCATGCGCGCAGGATGCGCGCGCTCCATCATCGGGCTTTCTGCTTGGGGTCGAGCCATTCGCGGAGGCCGTCGCCGACGAGATTGAAGCCAAGCACGGCGAGGGCGATCATCACGCCGGGAAAGAGCGTCAGATGCCAGCCCGACGCGAAGTAGGTCCGCGCGTCATTGAGCATCGCGCCCCAGCTCGGCGTCGGCGGCGGCACGCCCAGTCCGAGAAAACTCAGACTCGCTTCCGCCATGATCGCGCCCGCCATGCCGAGGCTCGCCTGCACGATGAGCGGCTGAATCGCGTTCGGCAGGATGTGGCGGACGATGATCCGGAAGTCGTTCGCGCCGAGCGCGCGGGCGGCGGTGACGAAATCGTACTCGCGGACTTTCAACACCTGCGCCCGCATGAGCCGCGCGTACCCGACCCACCCGATGGCGCAGAGCGCGAGGATGAGGTTCGAGAGGCTCGGTCCGAGGAAGGCCACGGTCGCGATGGCGAGCAGGATGCCGGGAAACGCCAGAAACACGTTGAAGATGAAGCCGGAGACGATGCGGTCGATCCACCCGCCGTAATATCCGGCGACCATGCCGATGGCGATGCCGACCGCGCCCGACACGGCGACGACCGTAATCCCCACGATGAGCGACAGCCGCGCCCCGTAAATGACGCGCGCCAGGACGTCGCGCCCGTTTTCGTCGAGCCCCATCGGATGGGCGAACGACGGAGGTTCGAAGCTGAAATCGAGGTTCTGCGCCGTCACCCGGATTTCGGGAATGAACAACGGACCGATGACCGCGACGAGGACCAGCAGGGCGACGATGAACAGACCGATTTTGCCGACAAAATTCATGGAAGAGTCTTGGGAGTCTTGGGAGTCTTGGGAGTCTTGGGAGTCTTGGGAGTCCCGAGAACCCTGAAAGGATGGGAGTTGTGCGAGCGTCTTTACTGGCTGAGACTCCCGAGACGCTCAAGACTCTCCAGACTCCCAAGACTCATTGTCTGATTGCGTGCTATGATGACCGCTTATTTCAAAGGAAGCGAAAGGATACCGCCCCAACGTGAGCGATGCAAAGCTGGAAATCATACCCCTGGGGGGATTGGGCGAGTTCGGAATGAACTGCATGGCCCTGCGGTACGGAGACGAGATGATCGTCATCGACGCCGGGATCATGTTTTCGGAGGTCGGCCACTTCGGCGTGGACCTGATGGTCCCGAACTTCGATTTTCTCGAAAAGAACCGCGATCAACTGCTGGCCGTCGTGCTGACCCACAGCCACGAGGACCATATTGGTTCGCTGCCGTTCCTGCTCAAGAAAGTCAATGTGCCGGTCTACGGCACGCCATTTACGCTGCGCGTGGTCGAACCGCGGCTCGAAGAGCATGAACTCGACCACTGTACGCAACTGAATATCGTCGAAGCGGGCAGCACGATCACGCTCGGCTCGTTCACGGTCGAATACATCCGGGTCTCGCACTCGACGGTCGATTGCTGCGCGCTCGCAGTCACGACCCCCATCGGGACGGTCATCCACACCGGCGACTTCAAGTTCGACGCGACGCCCGTCTGCGGCGACGCCATCGACGTCGAACGGCTGCGCGCGCTCGGCCAGAAGGGCGTACTGGCGCTGTTCTCGGATTCGACCAACGTCGAGCGTCCGGGGCAGATGCCGTCGGAGCGGGTGGTGATTCCCGCGCTGGAAGACATCTTCGACAAGGCGCAGAAGCGGATTTTCGTCAGTTGCTTCGCGTCGAGCATTCACCGGATTCAGATCATGCTCGACCTCGCCGAGCAGTTCGACCGGCAGGTGCTCCCCGTCGGACGTTCGATGGTTCGCAACATCGAAATCGGTCGCCGGACCGGATTCCTCGACTGCGCCGACGATCTCATCATCGACTCGAAGGATTTCAAGCACTTCAACCCGGATGAAGTCGTGGTGCTCGCGACCGGCTGCCAGGGCGAGCCGATGGCCGCGATGGCGCGCATCGCGCACCGCAACCACAAGCAGGCGTGGATGGAGGAAGGCGACACGATCGTCCTTTCGGCCCGGCAGATTCCCGGCAACGAGAAGTCCATCTCGCGGCTCATCAACCAGTGCTACAAGAACAACACCAACGTCATTGACTCGTCGCAGGCGCGCATCCACGTCTCCGGACACGGCGCGCAGGACGACCTGCGGATGATGCTCGAAGCGGTGAGGCCGAAGTACTTCATCCCGATTCACGGCGAATACCGGCAGCTTTACCGGCACAAGCTCTACGCCTGCCGCGAACTCGGCTATTCGGACGACCGCGTGCTGATGATGGAAAGCGGCGACGTGCTCGAATTCGACCGGGAGAATGTCCGCTTCGGCGAACGCATCGAGGTGGGCCGGATTTCCATCGACGACACCCGCTCGGTCGAGATGGACGACGCAATCATTCGCGACCGCAAGAAGCTGGCCTATGAAGGCGTCGTGGTCGCCTGCGTGGCACTCAACGAAGACACCGGAACGCTGATGTCGCAGCCCGAGATTTCGACCCGCGGCTACATGATCGTGGATGGAGACCAGGACGAAATCGAGGAGTTGCGCAACGTGGTGCTGACGACGGTCGAGGGCGTTCCCGCCGGCGAGCGCGTCAACGGCAAGCGCGAGGTGTTTCAGGAGCAGATCCGCGTCGCACTGAAGCGGCACATCCAGAAACTGACCGGCCAGCGTCCGACGATCATTCCGCTGGTCGTGACGGTGTAGCGGAGGCTTTGATGAGCTACTTCATGCGTTTCATCGCCACCGACGGGAAACCGATCGCGCTGGCGGAACTCGAAGCCGGACTGAAAACCGTCGATCCGGGGTATTCCCTTTCCGAGGGGATCCTTCGTTTCGAGGGCGAGATCTTCGGCGAAGTCGACCTCAACCTGCCCGGCGACGGCCTGTTTGAAACGGAAATCGAGAACCTGCACGAATTTCTCGATGAAGTCGAGGACGGCGACCGGTCGCGGG
>JAAFHI010000834.1 GCA_013298335.1 Actinomycetota bacterium | reverse complement strand
AACGGCGCGGATTCGCGAGATGCTCGACCTCGTCGGGCTGGCCCCGGAGAAATACCTCGACCGGTTTCCTTCCGAACTGTCGGGCGGCGAACGCCAGCGCGTGGGCGTGGCGCGGGCGCTCGCGGGTGACCCGCCGTTGCTCCTGCTCGACGAGCCGTTCGGCGCGCTCGATCCGATTACCCGGTCGAATCTTCAGGACGAATTTGCCCAACTCGTCCGCCGGCTGGGGAAAACCGCGATTTTCGTGACCCATGACTTGAATGAGGCCATGCGCCTCGGCACGCAGATCTGCCTGCTTTTCAAAGGGAAAATCGTCGAATACGCCGCTCCCGACACGTTCATCCGCTCTGCCGATCCCTATGTGAAGGACTACGTCAGGACGATCCGGTTCGAGACCGGCGACCGAAGGCAGCCATGACTTTCTGGGAATTCCTGCGCCAGAACCGGGATCAGATTTTTCTGCTCTGGCGCGAACATCTGGGGCTGGTCTTTTTTTCCGCGCTGGCGGCCATCGGCATCGGCGTGCCGGTCGGCATCGTGCTCGCGCGGGTGAAATCGCTCCGGGCACCGGTTTTCGCGGTTGCCAACATTCTCCAGACCGTTCCGAGCCTGGCGCTGTTCGGATTGCTGATTCCGCTGCCGTTCATCGGCGGCATCGGCGCGCGGACGGCAATCGTGGCGCTGGCGCTCTATGCGCTGCTGCCGATTGTCCGCAACACGGCGACCGGGATTCTCGGCGTGGACGCCAATGTCCGCGAGGCGGCGACGGCGATGGGGATGACGGAATGGCAGATTCTGCGCCGGGTCGAAATCCCGCTGGCGATGAACGTGATCCTGTCGGGCGTCCGGGTGGCGGTGGTCGTCGCCGTGGGAACGGCCACCATCGCGGCGGCCATCGGCGGCGGCGGCCTCGGGACCTTCATCTTTCGCGGACTCCGGCAGAACGACAATCGCCTTTTACTGGTCGGCGCGGGACTTTCGGCGCTGCTGGCGGTCCTCGCCGACTTTGCCTGCGCCAGTCTGGCGGCGGTTTTCAGGGAGGGAAAGGAAGTCGGAACGCCCTCACCGACGTTCCGCAAAGTACTGGCCGTTGGCGCGGCGCTGCTCGCGTTCGTGCCGATGGGCCTAAGCTACCTTCCGGCCATGAATCCGGTGACCGGCGCGGCAGTGAATCAGCGGAAGATCGTCGTCGGCTCGAAGGATTTCACCGAATCGGTGATTCTGGCGGAAATTCTGGCGCAGATGCTCGAAGCGCGGGGGGTGCCGGTCGAGCGGAAATTCGAACTCGGCGGCAACCTTGCGCACGACGGACTGCTGGCGAAGCAGATCGACGTCTATCCCGAATACACCGGAACGGCGTTTACCGCGATTTTGAAGAACAAACCGCTGACCGATCCGAAGGTCGTCTATGAGAAGGTGAAAGCCGGTTACGCCGAGCAGTTTCAACTGGCGGTCAGCCCGTCGCTCGGCTTCAGTAACGACTTCGCGATTCTGGTCCGCCGGAAAGTGGCGGAGGATGGAAAGTTGAAGACGGTTTCCGACGCCGTGCCGCTGGCGGCGAACTGGCGCGCCGGATTCGGGCAGGACTTCATGTCGCGGGCCGACGGCTACGATGGATTTCGCGCCGCCTACGGGTTCAGGTTCAAACAGCCGCCCCGCGAAATGGACCTTTCATTGACGTATCGGGCACTCGCGGCGAAGGAAGTCGACGTCATCGCCGGAAACTCGACCGACGGCCTGATTTCCGCGCTCGATCTCTTCCAACTCGCCGATGACCGGCACTACTTCCCGCCCTATCAGGCCGTGTTCATTGCCCGACAGTCCAAACTTGATGAAGTCACCGACCTGCAAGCGATCTTCGACGCGCTGCGGGATGCAATCACCACCGACGACATGCGCCGCATGAACTTTCAGGTGGACGGCGAAAAAAGAACGCCGCGCGAGGTGGCGGCGGCGTTTCTCGTTACCCGACTGAAGCAGAGTGGCCAGAAGCCAGTGGTCAGCAGTCAGTAGCCAGTGGCCAGCCGCCAGTGTTTTTACTGACTACTGGCCACTGACGACTGGCTACTTCCTAAGCGCGATTCCAGCGGAGCGTGGCGTTGGCGATGCGTTCGCCGAACTTCTCGGCGGTGGCGAGGTCGCCGGAGGACGGCTCGGTGCTGCCGTGGTCCGACTGGGCCATTGCGCCGAGCATGCTGCCGATGCGGTTGATGTTTTCAGGGGAAGTGCCGGCGTTCATTTCGGCCTGGCCCACCCAGACCATCCCATGCTGTGCCGAGAAGACGGCAAGCTGAACCAGCGAGTTGAGTTTGTCGCCGCTCAGGCTGCCCGAATTGGTGAATCCGGCGGCAATCTTGTCCTTCCACGCCTGCTGCATCCAGCGGCGGGAGGAGGCGTCCATAAATCCCTTGAACGGTGCCGACAAACTGCCCATGTAGGTCGGAGCGCCGAAAATTATGGCGTGCGACTGATCGAGCAGCTCCCAGTTCTGGTCAATTTCCTCGACTTTGACGATATTGCCGGTCACGCCCGCGACCGAGCGGACGCCTTTCAGGACGGCCTGGGCCTGCGCGGCGGTGTGCCCGTAGCCGCTGTGATAAACGACGGTAACGAAGACCATGTGAGATGACTCCTGTGGTGACGGTGAATAAAGGGAAAA
>JAAFHI010001088.1 GCA_013298335.1 Actinomycetota bacterium | reverse complement strand
GCTCGCCTCGACGACCGTGTAGGGAAAGTTGGCGCCGATGGTCCCGTTCGGGTCGGGAACAGGCTCCGTCCGCGTGTCCCACAGCTTGCCATTGTAGACGAGCGTTACGCCTGCGCTCATCCCGCCCCGTCCAGCGGGCAACTTCGCCAGCGGCAGCCGCAGCATGACGTTGCCGTTTGTCGTGTTGACCGAATCGACCTGACTGACCGAATAACTGCTCCCAAGTTGGGCCCCGCGCTTGGGGTTTTTGCCCTGCGCGTTCGCGGGAGACGGAAACACCCCAAAAACCAGGGCGATGAGGAAAAGTGTGCCGAGAGTCAGGGAGCGGAACGAAATCATTGGGACGGTCCTGTTCATTTTTTTTCTCTGCCCCTTGCTGACGCGCGGGGTTCCAACCGGTCGTGAAGTTTTATCGCTTGAGCATTGGCGTGACAGGGATGTCGCCGGACTGGCCCACCACCGGGAACGGCAAGGTTGAGCCGTCAGCTTTCCGAATGTGGAAAACACCCGTTGAAGGCCGCCAGATCGCGACGTTGGTTTTTCCGTCGCCGTCATAATCACCCGGTACAGGAATATCCTCGGAAATTCCCCAGTTGATCTCCTGCGCTGAACCGTCGGGTTGGCGAATGAACCATTTCCCATTGCTTGGGCGATAGACAGCGATGTCGATATCGCCATCGCCGTCGTAGTCTCCGATCACGGCCTTGTCGTTCAGGGTGGACGACCCGAAGTAGATTTCCTGCGCCGTTCCATTCGCCTGACGAATATAAAAACAGGACAGACTGGGGCGGAAAATGGCGATTTCGGCCACGCCATCATTATTGAAGTCTGCCGGGATGGGTTGATCGCCAACCGCGCCGAAGGAAATCGGCGTCAGGTTTTGCCCGGTCAGGCTCGAACGGACATGCCACCAGCCGCCATTCGGACGAAACGCCACCGCGTCGCTTTTTCCGTCCCCGTCAAAGTCTCCGGTTACCGGAACGTCGCCCGCCTGTCCGCCGAGGGTGAAGGCTGCCTGCGTCACGTCGTCGGAGGAGCGACGCACGATCCACTGTCCGTTTGAAGGCCGGTACACCGCCGCGTCGGCCTTGGTGTCCCCATCAAAATCGCCCGCCACCGGGATGTCGCCGGATTGTCCGAGCGTGGTGGTCGTCAACTGATTCGGCAGGACGGAAATATCGAGCGAACGCCATTGGAAATTTGATGGACGCCAGACGGTCAGGGCGTGCAGCCCGGAAAATCCGCCGCCTTCCTCGATGGCGAGCATGCGTCCGCCGGCGTAGACGTATTCCTTGTCGAGCGTCGCGGGAGGACCTTGCGGCGGTGGCGGGGCGAGCGCGGGGACAAATCGTCCGAGAAACGCGCGGGCGGGCTTGCCGCCGAACTGGGCGAACGCGCCGACGCCGAGGACGGCGACGAGCGTCAGGACGACGGCGCGGACAAACGCGCGGGAGCGGAATGTGGAAAGGGCCATGTGGGGGAATTCCGTGGAGACCGTCAGGAGGCGAAAATGTTGGGTGTTGGAGAAAGAGCGGCGCGAAGATAGGCTCTTACCCCTTCCTCAACTGTACGCCTTCTCACGTTTTGGATATTCAGGCCGAAATTCCACCGGAAAAACTCCAAACGTCTTACCACGGGGTTTCAGTGTTGCAACGTTCGGGTTACACGGTGGGATTTGGCGGGGATCGGGAACTTTGTTCGGCGGGATTTTATTCCGTGGGAGTTTCGTGTAACTGAACCCAAAGGTTTGCCGCGTTTAGGACCAAAGTTTTGCCGTTTTCATCAACCCAGCGGCATTTTTAGCTGGATTTTCCTGATCCTTGTGACCATAGGTTTGCCGCGAGTACCAAATGCACCCAAAGGTTGGCCACAGGAACTACCTCCGCAGGACTGAAGGATGAACAAAATTCTGGAAATTTCAGCAAGAATGACTATTTCTGAAAGGAATCCTGGTCGGAATCAACTATCAGGCAGAGATTTTCCAGCCAAATTGGGACAAAAAAAAAAT
>JAAFHI010000330.1 GCA_013298335.1 Actinomycetota bacterium | reverse complement strand
CTGCCGGATGCGGTGCGGCGCTTCGTAGAAAACCAGCGTCGCGGCGGTTTCGGCCACGCCCGCGAAGGTGTCGCGCCGGGCTTTTTCTTTTGGCGGCGGAAATCCGACGAAGTGAAACTGGTTGGTGTCGAGTCCCGAGGCGGCGAGCGCGGTTACCGCCGCGCAGGGGCCGGGCAGCGCCGTCACCGGCAATCCGGCTTCGACGACCGCCTTGACGACCAGCGCGCCCGGATCGGAAATGCCCGGCATCCCGGCGTCGCTCACCATCGCGACCGCCTGTCCGGCGCGCAACTTCTCCAGAATCATGTCGATACGGGTGTGTTCGTTGTGTTCGTGACAACTGACCACCGGCGTCCGGATGTCGTAGCGTTCGAGCAGTGTCCGGGTGTGGCGGGTGTCCTCGCAGGCGATGAGCGCGGCCTCGCGCAGTACGCGCACCGCGCGGTACGTCATGTCTTCGAGATTTCCGATGGGCGTCGGGACGAGATAGAGCATTGAAGAAAAGGATGAAGGATGAGGGATGAAGGATGAATGTCAGTCAACCGTTCAATCCGAATCCAAAAAGTTCCGAAGCTAAAAAGTGGTTGAAACTTTACCTGAACCGGTCAGCCCCTGGCTGTTTTTCATCCTTATAAAGCATTGAAAGAAAAGGATGAAGGATGAATGTCAGTCAACCGTTCAGTCCGAATCCAAAAAGCTCCGAAGCAAAAAAGTGGTTGAAACTCTACCTGAACCGGTCAGCTCCTGGTTCTTTTCATCCCTCATCCTTCATCCTTATTCGGAGAAGTAGCCCCGGCGGGTGAGCACGCGGGTGTCCTTGCGGCTCGTGACGCGGACTTCGATTTCGCGGAACTGCTTCGACCGGCCTTCGCTCGGCTCGTAGACGATGAAGTACTGGTTGCGCAGGTAGGCTTCGGCCAGTTTGAAGGCTTTCTTGAGCTGGCCCATGTCGCTCGGGAAAAAGACGTCGCCGCCGGTGTCCTTGCAGAGCCGCTTGAGGTCCTTGTCGTCGATGTTGAGGTAGGGATTGCCTTCCATGCGGAAGACGCCGCCGCCCTTGGTGCTGATCGCGTAGATGGCGACTTCGGCCTTCTGCGCCGCCCGGATCGCCTGATCGAGCGTGGTCGTGCTTGCCGTGTCGCCCCCGTCGGTGATGAGCAGGATCGCCCGCCGCTTGGTGTTCGCCGCCGGCACCTGCTCGGCGCAGATTTTTTTGACCGCATCGTACATCGCGGTCTGCCCATCGGCTTTCACGACCCCGCGGACGGAACTGGCGATGCGGGCGAAGTCGCTGGTGAATCCGGCGCGGATTTTGACCTCGTCGTCGAAGGTCGTGAGCGCGGCTTGATCGCGCCGGTTGTCGAGCAGTTTTTCGAGAAATTCGATGATTGCCTCGCGTTCGAAGGCGAGCCGGTTGCGGATGCTGGTGCTGGTGTCCATCGCGACGACGACGTTGAGCGGCAGGCCGTCGCGTTTTTCGAAGGCGATGATCTCCTGTTGCCGTTTGTTCTCGAAAACCGCGAAGTCCTTCTGCTTGAGGCCGCTGATGAAACGTCCGTCACCGTCGAGCACGGTGACCGGAAGGGAAACGTTGGTGACTTCCACCGAGATGGCGTCGCCGCCGTCATCCTGCGGGTCCGCCGGCGGGGCGGCAGGTTTCTGGGCGGGCGGCGGGGTTGGGGAAGCCGGTTTGGCGGGCTGTTGCTGCGCGGCGAGTGGGCGGGCGGCGGCGCCCCAGACGAGAAGGGTCAGCAGGAAGATGAAAAAAGTGCGTCGAATCATCCGGAAAATACCTTTGTAAAAATCGTGCCCGGTCGGCTATCGCGCCGCCGGGAATGAATCTGGAAGCCCGTACGTGTCTTCGATGTTCGGGCTGAATTTTTGTTTTTCCGTCGGGTGGAGGCCACTATAACAGGTCCGTTCCCGGATTTTGGCGATGACTCGCTGTTTCTGCTCATTCGGTTCGTTGCTCACGAACGGGTGCGTGGTATAGTCGGGCTTCGCTGGTGCCGCCCCACTGCGAAAACCGATATTTCAGGGTCTCGAATCCGAATCTTCGAGTTCTTCGTTTTTCCTCGCTGATGGCGCTGTCCAGTCATCGGACTCGAACATTCCGTTTTCACCGGTCATTTCGTTCCCTATGGACGCCCCGTCGCCGATTTCGGCCCGTTTCCATTCCGATGAAGGATTCCGTGAGGAATCCGGCGCGTTGCACGCCGTCGATCAGTCGCTTGAAGACATCGAGCGCGAACTGAACGAACGGCTGGCAAAGCTTGGATTACCGACGCTTTCGGGCAGCGGCGGCGTTCCCACGCGCGAAACCGGGGTCGTTCAGGCGGGAGCGGGGAAGGCGACCCAGACGCTCGACCTTCGGGAACTCCGGTCGGCGCTGCGCCAGCAGATTCGAATCGCCGAAATCAAGGAGCAGGTGACGACGGTCATCCGCGAGTGGAACAGCGAACGGTTTCAAACGGGCGAATTGCGGATTTCCGAGTTCGAGGTCCGCGCCGCCGGACTGCTCATTCCCTACTGCCGCGAGTTCATCCCCAATTTTCCGGATGCGGTCCGTCCGGTCGAACTCGCGATGGACCTCGATCTCGAAGGGCTGTTCCGGTCGTTTCTGCCGCGCGGCGGGAATCGCGAACTGACGCCCGACGAAATCGAGGAGTGCGCGGTCGAGATCATCCAGGCGCTGCTCAAGCATCCGCTGATTCCCCGCGACGACGCCGACCGGGCCGAGGTCAACCTCAAGACCACTACGCTCAAGGATAAAAACGGGACCGCCGTCTATTCGCCGTCGGACGCCAATTTCCTCAAGCATCTCATCGAGGAACGCGAACTGCTCGACCGCGACGGCGAGGTCGGCCTGCTCGCGATGCTCATCAGCGGGCGCAAGTGGAACAAGATCGACAGCGACGCGCTGTTTGTCGCGGCGGTCGAATACACGCTCGAAGCGCTCGCCAAGAAACGCGGCGTGCCGACGATCATCCTGCGCAGCCAGGGGCCGGACCATCCGGTCGCCTACATTCTCCGCGAGTACGTTCAGCACCATCCCGGCGAATCGCTCGAAGCCCAGATTCAGTTCGTGGAGGATTTCATCGCCGCCGCGCGCGGCACGCTCGCGCATGAGGGCGACGCGTTCAACGAGGCCATCCGGCGGGAATTCGTGCCGCGCCTCCGGGCGGTCTTTCTCGACCTGCTGCCGGAAGCCATCACGCGGTTCCTCCACGCGTTCGAACGCGAATTCCTCGATTCGTCCCGGACCGAACGCAGCAAGCTCTTTCTTTTCAAGCGGGTGGGGGATTTCTGCGAACTTGCCTTCTACTGCAACGAGGCGCTGCGCAGCCTCCGCACGGCGACCGGCGACATCTATGCCGCCGAACGGCTGGGGGAGGGGACCGAACATTTCGCCGTCCGCAACAACCTTCCGCTCGCCGAGGGCATGGATTTCTTCAACCGGAAGAACACGCTCGCGGAACTGCTGATGAACGCCATCAAGTTCCGGCGCAACCTGCCCCTGCCGGTGGCGAGCGCGAACGGCGGGGAAGCCGAGGCGCGGCGGCAGGCCGAAAACGTCCTCATGAGCGATCTGCTCAACTGTTTGAACCAGTTGCGGCGGGTGTTCGACCACAATTACGCGCGGGGACGCGAAAACAACTACGAAAACTACGCCCGCTGGCGCGAACTGGTCCTCGAATGGAGCCGGGTCTACGCGCGGCTGCTGACCGGTCGGACGCTCAACGACGTCGAGCGCTACCGCATCGACAGTCTGGCGACCTGGCACGTCGAGAGCGAACTGGCCTTCGTCAACCTGCACCTGCCGTCGGTGTTCCGGCAGAGTCAGGAGTTGAATCTGGAATACACGCCCCGGATGCGCCAGCCGGAAGACATCATCAAGGAAAATTTCCTGCGGTTCTGGCGCGGGTTCCACATCGGCGTGCTGACCAACGCGCAGTCGGATCAGGAAGAAGCCGAAAAGGTGTTCACCCCCGACGCGGCGGCGCGGCATTCGGCGCGGCTGTCGTCGGACGACCTGAGCAAGCGCGCGTTTCTCGCCCGCAGCGACCTGCCGCTCGGCATCTACACGCTGGAAGTGCTCGCGTCGTATCTCGCGCCCGAAACGCTCGACCACGCGGTGCTCACTCAGGCGCTGGAAGTCGGGTTGGAATTGGCCAACAAGGCGTACGTGTTCGAGGAAACCTCGGCGGTGCGGGTATTTCTCAAGCAGCTTCAGCAGCGGCTGGAACTGCTCGTCATCCTCTCCGACATCGAGCGGACCGAGTATCGCGAGCGGATCGCCAACACGATTCGCGACCTCGACCGGCGCGAACCGCTCCAGATGGCGTCCTCGATTGTCGCCCTGAGCGAACTGGAGAGCGTCCAGTTGACCGACGAGCGGGTGCTCGAGGAGTGGAAAAACGTCGAGACCGGCATCCAGCGGATGCAGCAGATCACGGCGACGCTGGTGCTGACCCGGAAGCGGCGGGAAATCCGCGAGCTGGCCGACAAGTTTTCCCAGTGGCTGTCGGTCGCGCCGATTTCGAGCGAGTCGCCGCGTCGGCGGACGTTCGACAAGCGGCTGCGGGAAATCCAGCGGGTGGCGCGGTCGAACGCGCTTCGCTACCGGGGCGTCCGGGTGTGGCTCGGAACGGTCTGGAACGTTCAGTCGGTGGCCGCGGTGCATGACTGGAAACCGCCGGAAACCTATATTCTGGAAGACTTTCTGAGCCTCGAAACGCCGCCGCGCCGGATTCGCGACCTGGAAACGGCGATGGCCGCGCGCCCGGTGGGGGAGCTGCGGAACGTGCTCGACCGGATAAAAACGACCTTCGCCGAGCGGACCGGGGCCAAGGCCGGGCCGAGTTACTACACACCGGAAGAGCAGTCGATTCTGCGCGAGCGGATCGTCCGGCTGGAGGCGCTCTCGGCGCGTTCGGCGTGGACCATCCGGCGGACGCGGTGGCTGTACCGGGTGCTGCGAACCTGCACTTCGCCCTTTCTTTCCGCGCCAACGACCCGCTGATCGAATTTTCTTCAGAAAAAATACTTGCAATCGAAGTCTCGAATGCTAAGATACCCGCTTTTCCGAGCCGGTATGACTGTTTTGCCTGAATTTGCGCCGGTGTAGCTCAGTTGGT
>JAAFHI010000520.1 GCA_013298335.1 Actinomycetota bacterium | reverse complement strand
CGGCTGGCCCTCGGTCGCGGTCGGAACGTTCGGCGGAAAAGTCATCTCGATCGACCAGGTGGACGACGGCGCGAGCCGCTTCCGGCTCATCGTCAAACCCGATCAGGAAGCCATCACCTCCAAACGCGACGACCCGTGGCCCAATCCGAACTACCTCCGCACCGGCACGCAGGCGACCGGCTGGGTGATGCTGCGAACCGTGCCGCTCTGGTTCGAACTCTGGCGGCAGTTCAACGGTTTCCCGCCGAATTTCGACCGGTCACCCATCGAGAAGCGCAAACCGAAGGACCCGAAGGAAAAATCGGCGTCGAAAGACAAATCCAAAGGCGGAGACAAGGATGAAAAGTAATTCGCGTCAGTCAACCCGCATTGTCCTTCGGGCGGTGACGGTGACGGGCTTCGCGTTGCTTTGTCCGTTTGCCGTTTCCGCGCAGAATGCCCCGGACGAACCGCCCCCCGGCATCGTCCGCGTCGAGCCGACCCGCGACGAAGCGTTGTTGCGCGGCGCGGTCAGCCGCGCGGGGGCGGCTCCCCAGGGAACCGTCGCGCCGGGACAGCTTCCCGCGCCCGGCGCGCCGCTGACCCTCGATACCGTCCTGCAACTCGTTGAAAACAATCATCCGAAACTGCGCGGAACCGACATCGAACGACAGATTGCGACCGCCAAACGGATTGAGAAACAGGGGGCGTTCGACCCGGTCTTTTCGGCGTCGAGCGATTACCTGCGCTTCAACAGCACCTCGACGCGCGGCAAGGTCGGCGAAGGCTTCCAGAACGAAATCGACGTCGAATTCCTGACCCGGTCGGGCATCAAGCTGTTCGCCGCGTCGCGCTACAACATCGGGAACGTCAAGTCGCCGCTCTCTTCGACGGGCGACACCGGCGAGTACGTCGTCGGCATCAAGGTCCCGCTGTTCCGCAACTTCCGAGTGAATGAAAAGTCCATCGGCGAACGCCAGGCCTTCATCGGCGAGTCGCAATCCGACGTCAACTTCCGGCAAATCCGCCTCGAATTGTTCCGCAAGGCCGCCAACGATTACTGGGACTGGGTCGCGGCCAAACGACGACTCGACGTGGCGCGCAACGTGCTCGAACTTGCGAAAATCCGCGCCGAGGGCATCCGGCAGAGCGCCGAAGCCGGCGCAATTCCCCGGATTGACTCGGTCGAGGCCGACCAGGAAGTCCAGCGCCGACAGGGTGGACTGACCAAGGCCGAACGGGATTTTCAGAAAGCCCAGTTCAAACTCTCTCTTTCGCTCTGGGACACCACCGGAACCCCCGCGCCTCTGGCCGGTGAAAGCGCCGTTCCGACCGTCCAGCCGGAACCCATTTTGCTCCCGGACGCCGAAATCACCGCCGGGATGGCGCTCGCGCTCCAGCGGCGTCCCGAACTGCAAACGATTGTCCTGCAACGAAATTCGACCCAACTCGACCTCGATCTGGCCCGCAACCTGCGCAAGCCGATCGTGGATCTGAGCGTCGTACCCGGCGCGGACACCGGCAACAAGGGCATCGGTCCGACGCTCAAGGCCGGCGTTTCCATCGAACTCCCGCTCCGCCAGCGCACCGCCGACGGACGCATCGCCGCCGCCCAGTTCAAACTTCAGAAAATCACGCTGGAAGAAACCAACCAGCGACAACAGATTTCGAACGAAGTCTTCGACACCGTGTCGGCCATCAACACGACGTGGGAACGGTTTCAGGCGGCCCGACGCGAACTTGAATTCGCCATCGTGCTTGAACGCGGCGAAAACCAGCGGTTCCTGCTCGGCGACAGTACGCTTTTTCTCGTCAACCAGCGCGAACGCGCCACCGCCGAAGCCCGCAACAAGGTCATCGACACCCAGGCCGAATACGAACAGGCCCGCGCCCTCTTCCGCGCCGCCACCGCGCAGTGGTAAGAGGAGTTCGTTTGACGCCCCCAAAAACAAAATCCTCACATCTCCCCATACTTGAAATCCTGAGAGCAGTGGCGGCCTTATCGGTTTGCCTTTTCCATTTTGCGAATACCAGTTATTTACAATATGAAAACATAAATTTCATACCTTCCGGGAATCGCTACGTTCATGCCGTCTTTTTTCTACCTTCTACCGATCTGATTCGCGGCTTTAGTTCATTTGGGCGACTTGGAGTTGAAGTTTTCTTTGTTATTTCAGGGTTCTTAATACCCTATTCACTCTTTCTCCGTTCCTATAACTTACGTGATTTCAGCAGCTTCATAATCCGTCGGCTAAAACGACTTGAACCTCCATACTTTGCCTGTATTTTTCTTATTCTTTTTTTGAATTTCTTCAAATCACGACTACCTGGATTTGAGGGAAAACCCATTTCGGCTACATTGCCGCAGATTCTTGCCCATTTAGCCTATCTGAATGCCATTTTGAAATACCAATGGGTGAATCCGGTTTTTTGGACCTTGGGCATTGAGTTTCAATACTATTTTTTCGCCGCCCTCGTCTTTCCATTACTGAATCATGAAAAGGAAAAAGTTCGAATCTACGGTTTGATGTCAGTTTCATTTCTGGGACTTTTCATTTATTCGGACGGGGATTTGTTGCCACACTGGCTTCCCCTCTTTGCCATTGGAATGGCATTCTTTCAAGTCTTTGTTGGTAATTTGAAACGCAATCAATTTCTCTTTTTACTCCCTGTTTTGGTATCGATTTCAATCTTCATCGTAGGTTTCCAGGAAACAGTCGTCGGAATAATCACGGGGATGGTAATTCTACTTCTTGGATCAAAAAAAATCCCTAAGTTATTCACGCCACTTGTCTTCGCGGGAACCCTTTCCTATTCGATTTATCTTTTGCATATTCCGATTGGCGAGGCCTTTATTCAATGGGCGGCAAAATTACCCATTTCGCCCTTCTATCAGTATCCGATATTGGCGTGTGCGTTCCTTCTCACAATTTCTAGCGCATACATTCTGTGGCGACTGGTTGAGAAGCCTGCGCAAAATTGGGCCAAGGCAACCAGTTCAAAGTCAAAGACCGATAGCGTGAACGAAAAAAATCTCATCCAGTGAATTTTCGATGCTTGGGTAAATCAGCAAATCGGGGGTTCGCGAAGGCTTCAGAGATTTTTCCCTGCGTCGTTGGGTTCGACCGCTTTCAGAATCCCGATTCCGAGGCTGTCCTGATACACCAGCGCCCAAGGTCCTGAGATACCCTCATCGCAAGACCACGAAACAGGTATTCCCAAAATAAGGCCGTCCAAAATTCAACACCATGCGGACAGGGTGTCCGCGGTCCAACCCGCCACGCGTATGGAACCCCGACCGTAAGGGAGGGCAACCCCCTCCATAAAAAATGGAGTCGCGGATAATCCTCCGCGACTCCCGTTTTGTGCTCTTGAACGCCATGCGGACAGGATGTCCGCGCTCCATCCGAATCAGGCCCCGGTCGCGGCGGCCTTCGCCGCTTCGGGACGCGCCGCCCGTTGCGCGCGCGGGACCGTTCGGGCGCGTTCCCATTCCGTCAGCACCGGCTGATTTTTCTCGAACTTGTTGCGGACGATGGCATCCAGTTGCCGGACGGTCTCCAGTCCCCGCCCGATGGCGTCGTCAATCGAGGCGGTGGTCAGGGTTTTCGAGGACCGGCCCGTCTTGCGCTTGCTGACAAAGGAAGTGTACTCGGCGAGTTCCCTCCGCAGCCGGTCGAGCGCGTCGGCGGGCAGTTCGAATTCGGCGAAATCCGCCATCAGCGGTTCGGCGGCGGTGATGAAGGCCTGCGCGGCCTCGATGAGTTGTCGCTGCCCCAACTGGTACGGCACGCGGAACTTGCGGTCCACCTCGGGCCGGGCCACGGCCAGCGCCCGCGCCGTCCGGCTGAACATTTTCATTGTCTCCATTACTTTTTCCCGCGCCGTCTCCCGCGCGGACACATCGCCCACCTTT
>JAAFHI010000890.1 GCA_013298335.1 Actinomycetota bacterium | reverse complement strand
CGGTGAAGCAGGGCGCCCCACCCATGACCTCCGGATCGACCGATACCAGCGCATCGGCGTCGTCCACCTCCCGCGCCCGCGCCGCCGAAGTCTATCTGGTGGAAGAAGCCATGGCCGCCGCCATCGGGGCCGGCCTGCCGATTACCGAGCCCTACGGCAACATGATCGTCGATATCGGTGGTGGGACGACTGACATCGCCGTCATTTCGCTCTCCGGCATCGTCTATTCCCGGGCCGTCCGGGTGGCCGGAAACGAACTCGACGAAGCCATCTCGCAGTTCATCAAACGAAAATACAACCTGCTCATCGGCGAGCGGACCGCCGAGCAGATCAAGATCGAACTCGGTTCGGCCTATCGTCTGGAAGAACGCCTCACGATGGAAATTCGCGGGCGCGACCTGATCGAGGGGATTCCGAAGACCATCGCCATCTCCGACGAGGAAGTGCGGGAAGCCATGGCCGACCCCGTCACCACCATCGTCAACGCGGTGCGCGTGGCGCTGGAGCGGACGCCGCCGGAACTCTCCGCCGACATTGCCGACCGCGGCATCGTTCTCACCGGCGGCGGGGCCCTGCTCAAGGGGCTGGATCGCCTCCTGATGAAGGAAACCCGCGTTCCGGTCACGCTGGCCGAAAATCCGCTTTCATCGGTGGTTCTTGGTACCGGCAAAATGCTCGGCGATTTCGAATTGCTCAAGCGGGTGAGCCTCGAAGGGGCTTACGGCAGTTATACGAATCCGAATTGAGGCGGTCGTGCCCACAGGTTTTTCCCCATTTCGGAAAATCGAGCCCGGACGGCGGGCGGCCATTTTCTTTGTCATTCTTCTGGTCGCCCAGTTCATTCTGATGTCACTGCACGCCCGCTCGCGTGCCCTCAACCAGTCCATGCCCCGCACGGCGGTCATCACCGTGCTCTATCCGCTCCAGAAAGCCTCCGTCTTCGTTTTCGGAGGCATCGGAAACCTGTGGAGCGGATATTTCAACCTCGTCGGGGCCAAGCGCGAGAACCAGCAGCTCAAGGAAGAAAACGACCGGCTCAAGACCGAACTTCTCAAGCGTGACGGAGAAGTCGGAGACGGTCGCCGGCTCCGGGAAGTCCTGAACCTCAAGACGACACTCCCCGCCGCGACCGTGGCGGCCAATGTCATCGGCGGGGAAGGCACGCCCTGGTTTCGGCAGGTCACCCTGGACAAGGGATCGCTCGACGGAGTTTCGCTGAATTCGCCGGTCATCACCCCGCAGGGGGTGGTCGGACGAGTGATTGCGGTCGGTCCGACGGCGGCCATCGTGCAGGTCATTACCGACGGGAATGCCGGATTGGGGGCCATGCTCGCCAATTCGCGGGCCAACGGCGAAATCAGGGGACAAAACGGAGAATTCTGCCGGCTCGACAGCATTTCGGGGCTGAATGAGGTCAAGGAAGGCGAACAGGTGCTGACCAGCGGACTCGACGGCCTCTATCCCAAGGGGATTCTGGTTGGAACGGTCTCGCAGGTACTGGTCGGTTCCGGGGCGACCCTGCACCAGATTTCGGTTCGACCGTCCGCGCCGATTGACCGTCTCGAAGAAGTACTGGTTCTTCCACCGCCCATTCGGGTCAAGGTGGAGGAAAATCTCAAGCCCGAAACCAAAACGCAGAAATCGAAATAGCCAGGCTGACGCCGGTCGGAAGAGAATTCCATGGATTACGTGATGAGAAATGCCTATTTCAGACGCCGCCCGGCCGCGACGTCGGTTTCACTCGCTTCCGACGCCAACCCGACCATTCGGGTGATTGTGGCCATGTTCCTGTGTCTGTTGCTGCAAACCCTGCTTCCGCTGGTGCCGAAAGTCGGTCCGCTGTTCCGCTATATCGACTTCATGGTGATTCTGACCGTTTTTGTCGGGGTTCAACCGCATGCGGTCCGGGCTTCACTGATCGGCATGACGGGTGGACTGGCGCAGGACCTCGCGTACGGCGTTTTGTATGGCGCGAACGGTTTCTCCAAGACGGTCATCGGGTACCTGCTCGCCACGGTCAGCGTCAAGTTTTCGCTCGACTCCAAGCCGGTCAGATTTCTGGTGCTGCCGCTCTGTTCAATCGTCAATTCGCTGCTGTTCGTCTATTTTCACTACTTCTTCGGGCTCCAGGCCAAAGCCACGACCTTTCGGGACATCGTCCGGGTGGCGCTGTGCCAGTTGGTTGCCAACGTCATCGTCGCCATTCCGCTGTTCTGGCTTTTCGACCGGACGCTCGGGAAGTGGCTGGCGGTGCGCGGGTCGGGAAAAACCATCGAGCCGCGCGCCTTTTAAGTCTTCGCCATCAATCAGTTGACGGTTTTGTATTCGTGGGATGCCAAGTTTTCCGGGCATTCTTCCGGATGGAAAAAACCTTCCTCCTTCCTGACCTTCGCATTTCACAGGGTTGTTGGACATGACGCCGAGTTACCTTTCGCCATCGGGTCCGCAGAGTTTCAATCCGCGGATTCGCCTGCTCATCATTCAGGCGCTG
>JAAFHI010000028.1:9987-12486 GCA_013298335.1 Actinomycetota bacterium | reverse complement strand
CGACGACGCGGCAATTTCATCTGTGCAGTTCGAACGCCTCACGCGGCTGTTCACGCTCGCGCACGGCGTTGGCGACGCGCTCGGCTCGGAAGTGACCGACCCGGCGCAGTTGCTCCTCGTCGATGCCGCCGATCTGGCGGCCTGCGTCCGCTACTTCCCGAAGGAATTCACCTTTGAATTGCTGCTGGCGACCCGCCGGGAGGCGCTTGCCCGGTCCGCATCCCGGCTCGGCGACCTCGTCGCGGCGCTGCCCGAAACCGAACCGGCGTGGGGCGTTTTTCGCGAAAGCGACGTCTCGGCGTGGGTCTGCGTTTTCTGGGATACCAAAGAGAAATTCGGCGCGAACCTGCTCCTGCGGGCGCACCGGGTCGAGACGTAAAATCCTCCGAACCCTATGCGGAAAGACGACTTGCACCGACTCCCCGAAACCCTTGTCGCGCCGGTTGACGACGGTGCGTGCGATCACCTGCCCGGTTCGGCGGTCCCGGATGTCGCCTTGCCCGCGACCGGGGGCGGCCTGATTTCGCTGGCCGAGGTTTCGCGCAGCGGGCGGGTCGTGGTCTATGCCTATCCCCGAACCGGCGTCCCCGATGAAGAACCACTCGGCGGAACGGATCTGTGGAACGCGATTCCGGGCGCACGCGGGTGTACGCCGCAGTCCTGCGCCTTCCGCGATCATCACCGGGAACTTCAGGAACTCGGGGCCGCGGTGTTCGGCCTGAGTACGCAAACCACCGGCTACCAGCGCGAAATGGTCGCCCGTCTGCACCTGCCGTTCGAGGTTTTGAGCGACGCGGACGGCGCGCTCGCCGGCGCCTGGCGGTTGCCGACGTTCACCGTCGATTCGACGGTCCTTTTGAAGCGCGTCACGCTGATTCTTGACCACGGCACGGTCGCGAAGGTGTTTTATCCGGTCTTTCCGCCCGACCGGAACGCGGCGGACGTGCTGGTGTGGCTCGCAGCGCATTGAACAGGTTTGAAACCTACCGCCCGAGATACCGCCGGAAAAACGACGGCAGGCGCTGGTGGTATTCCTCGGCGGCCAGTGCGTAACACCGCGTATGGGCCGCGCCTTCGACCAGCCACAGATTTTTGTGGTTGGTATTGACGAGCGCGTCGAACAGTGCCTGCGAATGGTGCGGGCGGACGAAATCGTCGGCCAGTCCGTGGACCAGTTGGACCGGGCAGGTGATCTTTTCCGCCGCCGCGAGCGGGCTGACTTCGCTCACCGTGAAATTCCCGCGATATCCGGCGACCATTTCCGCCGCCCACGTCAGCGGGACGAGGACGGTCTGGGGCAGGCGGGTCGAGTCCGAGATGTATTCCGCCGAAATCTGCCGCAGGGAGGCGAACGGGCTTTCCGCCCAGACGGCGCCGATGCGCGGGTCGCGGGCGGCGGTCTGAAGGGCGATGGCCGCGCCCATCGACAGCCCGACGAGGCCGAAGCGCGGCTGGCGCAGGCGGAAGCGCTGGGAAATGAAGTCGAGCGCCGCGCCGACATCCTGTACTTCGTGGTAGCCGTAGGTGACGATTTTTTCCTCGCTGTCGCCGTGGCCGCGTCCGTCGAAGAGAAACACGTTGAAACCCGCTTCGTAGAGGATGGTCCCGAACCGGATGAGGCTCGTCCGGTTGCCGGTCACGCCGTGGAGCGCGATGACGGTCGGTCGCCACCAGCCGCGTTCGAGAAACCAGCCGTTGAGGCGCGTGCCGTCGAAGGAGGCGAAATGCACTTCCTTGAAGCGGATGCCGCGTTCGAGCAGGTGCGCGCGGAGGCGCTGGCCCGCGAGGTGGCGCTTGCGCTTCTTTTTCGGGCGGACGAGCATCGTCGAAAGCGGCACGGCGGCGGCGGCGGACGCGAGCAGGTAGCCGCCGGCGAGGCCGAGCATGGTCAATCCGAGGCCCTTGGCCCAGCGGGACAAGGTTGAACTTCGGTTTTTGGGCGTGGGATTCGGTGTTTCGTCGGACATGATGGGTGAAAGTTCAGGCCCCGGATTCGATTTTCAGGCGCGGGACGGATTCGGGCGATATGAAAGCATTCCGTCGGGAATCTTGAAACACAAAATCCGCGCCGGTTGGGCAGGCAGCGCCGTCCGGAGATTTTTTTGAAACTTTCGGTTTGGCCGGCGTGCTATAGTCGCAGTACACAAAAGATTCCCATTTCGCGATTTCGCGAACCTTTTCGAGCGAATTATGCCTGAGTTCATGTGTCGGCTCGGGACGCCCGGCGGCGATGTCGTCACCCGTGTCATCGAAGCCGAGGGCGTCGAACAACTTCGAAAACGTCTCCAGAGCGAGGGCTTCCGCGTGTTCGCCCTGGACGACCCGAACGGCGGTCTCCTGACCCGCTCGACGTTCGGCGGCAATACGGTCAAACCCGAGGAGTTTCTGCTGTTCAACCAGCAGTTCGCCGCGCTGCTGCGGGCGGGATTGCCGATGTTGCAGGCGGTGGGCGTACTGGTCCGCCGGCAGAAACCGGGGCCATTCAGGGTGACGCTCGAA
>JAAFHI010000028.1:4583-9977 GCA_013298335.1 Actinomycetota bacterium | reverse complement strand
CGCTGTCCGAGGCGTTCGAACACCATCCGAAGGTCTTTCCCCGCCTGCTCACGGCTTCAGTGCTGGCGGGCGAACGCTCCGGGGAACTCGACAAGGTGCTTCAGCGCTACGTCGCGCAGGCCAAGGTCACCGCCGAGGTCCGGCGCAAGCTGACCAAGACGCTGACCTACCCGATCATTCTGATTATCGCCTCGATGCTGCTGGTCACGCTCCTCACGACCTACGTGATTCCGAAATTCGCCACGCTCTACGAGTCGTCCGGGTCGAATCTGCCCCAGGTGACGCTGGTCGTGGTCGGTTTTTCGAAATTCGTGGAGGGAAATCTCTCCTGGTTATTGCCAGTTCTCATCGTCGGAGCGGTCGGTTTCTTCCTCTGGCGGCGGACCGAGCGCGGGAAGCGGTCACTCGACCTGCTCCTGCTACGTCTGCCGGTCGTTGGCGACCTGATCCGGCAGGGCACGACCGCCCGGCTGGCGCGCAGCGCGGCAACGCTGCTCGGAGGCGGGCTGACCCTGCTCGAAGCCCTTGAAATCGCTTCCGAGGTCATCGGCAACCGCGGCATCGGCGAGACGATGCCGGGCGTGATGCGGGAGATTCGCGAAGGGCAGCCGCTGACGGAGTCGCTCGAGCGCGCCGGCTGGCTGCCCGCCATGGCCCTCGACATGATCGGCGTCGGGGAGAAATCCGGCTCGCTCGGAACCATGCTCGAGGAAGTCGCCGAATTCTACGACGCGGAACTCGATGTCCGGATTTCCTCGCTCACGGCGCTCATCGAGCCGGTCGTGCTGGGGGTCATGGGCGCGATTGTTCTGATGGTTGTGCTTGCCCTATATTTGCCGATTCTCCAATTCGTGGCCGACCGGTAACGGTCGCCGCTGAACGTTTGAGTTTTACAGGTACAAGATGTCCACCAACGGTACGTCACCCAAATCCATCGGCTCGATGCTGCCCTCGGCGGCGGAAGCCGATCAGGAAATCTGTCTGGCGCGGGAAACCGCGGCGCGCTATCGCCTGGAATTCATCGATCTCGGAACGGCGGAACTCGACCACGATCTGATTCATGAACATCCGGTCGATCTGATGACCCGGTTCAAGTTCATCCCGCTGCGCCGCGAGAACGACCGGCTCATCATCGCCATGGCCGATCCGACCAACCTGGATGCCCTCGACGAGTTGAAGGCCCAGTTGAAAGTCCGGCTCAAGCCGGTCGTCGCGACCCTGTCCGCCGTGGAGGCCGCCCTGCGGCGCGGCGATTCCGCGCAGCGGGTGCTTCAGGACGCGACCGAATCCTTCCGCATCAAGGTCATTCAGGAAACCGATCAGGGCGAACAGGACCTCGACCTCGACCGCCTCGCCGACGAGACCGCGCCGGTCATCAAGCTCATCGACACGATCGTGCTGACGGCGCTCGAACGGCGCGTGTCGGACATCCACATCGAGGCCCACGACGCCGACGTGACCGTCAAGTACCGCATCGACGGCGCGCTCTATCCGGCGATGAACCCGATCGACAGCAGCTTTCACCAGATGCTGATTTCGCGCATCAAGGTCATGTCGGAACTCGACATCGCCGAACGCCGGGTCCCGCAGGACGGTCGGTTCCGCGTCCGGGTCAAGGGCCGCACCATCGACTTCCGCGTCTCGATCATCCCGTCGGCCCACGGCGAAAACTGCGTGATCCGAATTCTCGACAAGGAACAGATCAACGAATCGTTCCGCGACCTCAACCTCAACGTGGTCGGGTTCGACCCGGACGAACTGGTCCAGTTCCGCCGCTTCATCGCCGAGCCCTACGGCATGGTGCTCGTCACCGGCCCGACCGGATCGGGCAAGACGACCACGCTCTACGCCGCCCTCAACGAGATTTACAACGAGGAAGACAAGATCATCACCATCGAGGACCCGGTCGAATACCAGTTGCGCGGCGTCATGCAGATTCCGGTCAATGAAAAGAAGGGGCTGACCTTCGCGCGCGGGCTGCGCGCCATGCTGCGCCACGACCCGGACAAGGTCATGGTCGGCGAAATCCGCGACACCGACACCGCCCAGATCGCGATCAACGCCGCGCTGACCGGGCATCTCGTCTTCACGACGGTCCACGCCAACAACGTCATCGACGTCATCGGGCGCTTTCTGAACATCGGCGTCGAGGTATACAACTTCGTGAGCGCGCTCAACTGCATTCTGGCGCAGCGGCTCGTGCGGCAGTTGTGTCCGCACTGCAAGCGGCAGTACCAGCCGACCGACCGCGAGCTGCTCGACTCGGGCATCAATCCCGACAAATTCCGTAGTGGCGTGTTCTTCGAGAGCGTCGGATGCCCCGAATGCAATCAGACCGGCTATCGGGGTCGGACGGCGATTCACGAACTGCTCGACGTGACCGATCCGATTCGGGAACTCATCCTTGCCCGCCGGCCCGGTTCGGAAGTTCGCCGCGCCGCGCGTCAGGAAGGCTTGAATTCGTTGCGCGAATCCGCGCTCAAAAAGGTTTTTTCCGGCGTGACGACGCTGCGCGAGATCAATCGCGTGACGTTCGTCGAATAGCCGCCGGATTTGCCCGCGACAATCCTCGCGGGCCGTTTGAAGCTGGAAGTCTTTTCAAATCAATTATTTCGCTTGCGGCCTGACCGAAGGCCGAGGCGCCCGCAAGAGGTGTTCCGCCATGCCGACGCTCCGCTCCGTTCCCCGTTTTCGCCGTCTGCTTTCCCAGACGCTGTGCGTGCTGATGCTCACGGTCATGTTCGCTCCCGCCGTGTACGCCGGAAACGGCAAGAAATTTTTCAAGGCGGGCGAGAAATTCGAAATCGCCAAGCAGTGGGACAAGGCCGCCGAGCAATACGCGCAGGCGCTCAACGAGGACCCGGGCAACATCGAATACCAGCTCCGGCTTCAGCGGGCGCTGACCAACGCCTCGATCCTCTCGGTCGCGCGCGGAAAACAGCTTGAGGAGCAGGGCGATTTCGAAGGGGCCTACCATGCCTACCGCGAGGGCTACAGCTTTGACCGGACCAACGAAATCGCGCTCTCGAAGATGAAGGAAATGCTCAAGCGGCAGGGCATCGAGGCAAATCCGCGAGGCGAAGCCGTTCCGTTCCAGCGGACCGCCGAAAGCAAGAAGCCGGCCCTGCCGACCAGCACCGGCACGCGCTACAACCAGGATTACACCTTCTATAATCAGCCGCTGGAAACGATCATCACCAACCTGTGCGCCAAGCTCCGGTTCAACACGATTTTCGAGCGGAACACGGCGCAGACGATCAAGTCCATGAACTTCACGCTCAACGTGAAGAACATTTCGGCGGCGAAGGCGCTCGACCTCGTGCTCGACGCGAACAACCTTCAGTTCTACAAGGTGGATACGCGGACCTTCCTGATCATGACCCGCAATCCGAGTTCGCCGCTCGCCCAGAAGTACGACGACTCAAACGTCAAGACCTTCTACATCCGCAACGCGAAACTTGAGGAAGTGAAGGGTGTGCTCAACATCCTCGGGCCGGGCATGGCGCAGCAGGTGCAGACCATCCCGCAGGCGAACATGCTGGTGGTGCGGGCTTCCGCCGAGAATCTGAACATCATCGAGCGCATCGTCATGATGGTTGACCGTCCGCAGGCGGAAGTCCTGATGGACGTCAACATCTATGAAATCACGCAGGGTGATCTGCTCCAGATCGGAAATCAGTTCGACACGAGCGGTGTCGGTCTTGGATCGTTCGGCGGCATCGGGCGGAGCCCGGCGTCGCTCACTCCTCCCGGAACGATCGGCAAGGCGACATCCAGCGGGTTTTCGAGTCTCGGCGGTTTGTACGGCGGGGCCCTCAATCTCGGCCTGGCCCTTCCGGCCTCGACCTTCAGTTTCCTGCAAAGCAAGAACAAGGCGAAACTGCTCGCCCAGACGCAGGTGCGGGCATTCGAAGGCAACGAAGCCTCGGTCAACATTGGCTCTTCGATTCCGATCCAGATCGGGAACTCCAACCCGACGCAGCAGCAGCCGGGGACCGGGGTCGGGCAGCAGCCAATCTTTCTCGGCGGCGGGTTCAACCAGGTGCAGTATCGCGACGTGGGTCTCAACATTTCCATCAAGCCGCGCATCACGGATGACGTTGTCCAGATGGAAATGAATATTGAATCGTCGAGTCTGGGCGCGACGGCCTCCGCCAGCCAGCAGAATCTGACGCCGCCAATTTCACAGCGGAAGGTCAAGGGCGTGGCGCGGGTCCGGGACGGCGAGACGGCGCTGACCGCGAGCGTCATGCGGCAGAACGAATCCAACGGCGTTTCGGGCATTCCGGTCCTCAGCTTCATCCCGATCATCGGACGGTTTTTCGCGACTCCCAACCAGAGCAAGGACGCGACCCACATCGTCATCACGGTGACGCCGCACATCCTGCGGGGCGGGGCGATTACCGAGGAAGAACTCAAGGCTCAGTTCGGTCCGCTCGACACGGTCATCGGACCGAGCGGTTTGCAGTACGGTCGCTTCCTGTCGGTTGACGAAATCGTCGCGCAGGCCGATGCCGCCGAGTTGCGCGAAGCCGCGACGCTGATGGAAAACCCGGTTTCGAACGGGCCGAAGCCCAAAGTCGACGCGCCGGGCATGAACGTTTCACCGACCTCGACCCCATCGAACGGCACGGTGCCGACCATTCCGGCCAGCGTACCCAAGTCGAACAACCCGGGTGGAGACGGCATCGTCCGCCCCGATAACGGAAAGTCCGGCGGCAACGACACCGCCACGGACGTTTCCGACGGCCAGTCGGTGTCGCTGCTGCCGACCACCGGCGGCGGTGGCGGCGGGGTGTTCAATCCCGGTACCGCCCCGACCACGCCGGCCCCTCCGACCGGTTCGACGCCCCCGGCCAACACCAATCCCCGGCAGAACCCGGTCCCGGCCCTGTTGAGCGTGACCCCGACGGCCCGCCCGCAGGTTGGTCAGACCATCACGGTGGCCGCCATCGTCAGCGGTTATTCTTCCAGGATTTCAGCCGCGTCGGTCTTTCTGCATTACAACCCGGCCGTGCTGAAGGTCGTCGGCATCCGTGACGGCGGGCTGCTCTCGCCCGGATCGTTCCAGTCCGGCGACAACGGCGGACAGGTTTTCGCCAACGTTCTTTTGAACAACAACCCGAACGGCGTGCCCGCCGCCGGCCAGATTGCCGTCTTCGACTTTCAGGTGATTGCCCCCGGTCAGGCGGATCTCCGCCTGGACATCATCGAATTGCGCGGCACGGACAATCAGTTCGTCGCGGCGGTCCCGAATCCCGCGCCGCTGATCGTGGCGTTCCTGCCGCAGACGTCGAAGCGTGAAGAACGCTGACGGGATTTTCGATTTTCGATTGAAGATTTTCGATTCGTGGAGTCTGAAGATGTTGTTGTTTCACGTTGATTTTTCAAGGC
>JAAFHI010000028.1:0-4573 GCA_013298335.1 Actinomycetota bacterium | reverse complement strand
CACGGGACCGATTCGGCAATCGGCAATCGAAAATCGGCAATCGCAAATCCCGCGGTTCAACCCTGCTGGAAATGATCATTACGCTGAGCATCGTCTGCGTGCTCGGCGTGGCGGTGGTGCCCCTCGTTCAGAATCTGGTTCGCGGTCGCAAGGAAGGCGAGTTGCGGCAGGCCCTGCGTGAAATTCGCCTCGCCATCGACCGGTACAAGGAATTCAACGACGCCACTGGCGGTCAGTTGATTCCGATTGAACTCCGAACCCAGTCGGGGTATCCCAAAAAACTTGAAATTCTTTATGAGGGGTTTGTCCCGGTCAACAAGGTTGACGGCAAGAAAGTGTATTTTCTCCGCAAGCTCCCCGTGGATCCGATGACCGGGGAGAAGGAATGGAAAATCCGTTCCTCAACCGATGATCCCGAATCGCCATCTTCAAATGATGAGGACGTGTTTGACGTCCATTCGAGTTCCAAGGAGAAGGCCCTCGACGAAACCACCTATGACGAATGGTGAATGGCCGAAGAAAGCAGGACCTATGAATGTAAGAAAATTGAGCCGTCGCTCCGGGAAGCACGGGTTTACGATTCTGGAACTCATCATCGTGATTTCGATCATGATGATTCTGGCGGCCGTGAGCGTTCCGCTCTATCAGAAAATCATGCTGCGCTCGCGGGAAGCGGTCCTCCGCGACAATCTTTTCAAGATTCGCGACGTCATCAGCCGCTACACCTACGATAAAAACAAGGCACCGGCTACCCTCAAGGACCTGGAAACGGCGAAGTATTTCACGAAAATACCGGTTGATCCGATTACGGGGAGCAGTGACACCTGGATCGTCAAGATGGAGGACGCCCCGGTCGTGCCGACCGCCGAGCCCGG
Source organism: Actinomycetota bacterium (assembly GCA_013298335.1). GTDB lineage: Bacteria > Acidobacteriota > Blastocatellia > Chloracidobacteriales > Chloracidobacteriaceae > JAAFHI01. The sequence continues at coordinate 3,698 of JAAFHI010000028.1, read as the reverse complement.
CATCCTCGACGTCGCCAGCGGCGCGGAAGGCCAGTCAACCGAGGACACGCCCTACAGTTCGTGGTAATCCCGAGACCAGAGACACGGTAATTTCATGAGTCCCATGCGTTCGTTTTTGAGTACCCTGACTGAACCGCGTTCCCCGAAAGCGGCCGTTTCCGTTACCGCCGAGGGAATTTCCGTCCTCGACACGCGCCGCCGGAACGGGGCGTTCGTGCCGTTGCCGGAGGGCATCGTCCGCCCGGCGTTCGAAGGCGCGAATCTGCCCGATCCCGATACCTTTGCCCGCGCCCTCATGGACGCCGCCGGACAGGCCGGACTCGGTCGCGAGCGCCGGTGGGCCGCCGCGCTGCCGGGTTCGACCGCCCGCCTCCAGGTTCTGACCCTCGAATCGGTCACTTCGGAACGCGAAGCCGCCGAAATGATTTCCTGGAAAGCCGAGCGCCTGATGGGCGTTCCGCTGGCCGACCTCCGCCTGACGGTGACCCGCCTCGGGCAGCGCAACGAATGGCGGTATCTGCTCGCCGCCATGTCGGAATCGGTCGCCCGCGAGTACGAGGCCGTCTTCGCCCGCCTCGGCTGGCAGGTCGGCATGCTGTTGCCGCGGATGGTGTGCGAGTCGTTCTGGCTGCAACAGGGAACGCTTCCCAATCAGATGCTTTTGAGCGTTATCGACGATGACCTGTCGGTCATGATCGTCCGGCGGGGCGAACCGATTCTCATCCGGGCGCTTCCGCTCGTGGACGAAGACCCGACCGAGCAACTCCTCCGCCTCCTGCTGTTTTTCCGCGAACGGAGCGAAGGGGCCGACGCTTTCACCGACCCGACCCACTCGGTCCAGTTCGAAGTCCTCCCGGTCGGACTCCCGATTCCCCCTGAAAAAGTTCGTGAATGCATCACCGAAACCTTCGGCGTCGCCCCGTTGATGCTCGACGCCGCCCGCTTCGGGTACGGATCGTCCGCCGAGTTTTCGCGGATGGCCGCCGTCGGCGGGCTGGCGACGCTGGGGTAGGGAAGCAGTCAGCCGTCAGCAGCCAGCAGTCAGTAAAATATCTTTCGTTAAAGGTGGATCGGGGTGACGGAGTCCCCCTGACCGCTCGGAATTCCCCGTTGAATTGAAACTTCAAGGGCGTTCTGCTGCACCACTGACCACTGACCACTGACCACTGACCACTGACCACTGACCACTGACCACTGACCACTGACCACTGACCACTGACCACTGACCACTGACCACTGACCACTGAAAGTGAGCGCGGCCAATGTCCCCGTGGACCGGATCGGCAATTGAAGAACCCGCCCTCGGACGGCTGGCGACCTCGCCGCTGTTCGCTCGGGTGTCCCGTTTTTTCGATGAAGCCGCGACCGCCGTGACGGAAGAACATGTGACGCTGGTCGAAATTCCGTCGCCTCCCTTCAAGGAACAGAACCGGGCGGCCTTTGTCCTGAAGCGGTTTCGGGAGTTCGGACTTTCAAATCCCCACATTGATGACGAAGGCAACGTCCTCGGCCTGCTCGGATCGCCTGATTCGATATCGCCGTTCATCGCCGTTGCCGCCCACCTCGACAGCGTTTTTCCGGAAGGGACGGACGTCACGGTTCGCCGCGAGGGTCGTCGGCTCTATGCGCCCGGCATCGCCGACAATGCCTGCGGACTCGCGGGCATGCTCGCCGTCGCGCGCTGTTTTACCGAACTCGGCATCGTGCCGCCGGTCCCGATCCTGTTTGTCGGTACGGTCGGCGAGGAAGGACCGGGAGATCTGCGGGGCGTCCGGGCACTGTTCGAACGCAACCCGCTCGGACCCGGAATCGGGACGTTCATCGCCTTCGACGGTCCGGGCATCGAACGCATCACCACACAGGCGCTCGGTTCGCGGCGATTTGAAGTGAAATTCAACGGTCCGGGCGGGCATTCGTGGGCGAATTTCGGCATCGTCAACCCGGTCCAGGCCCTCGGACGCTTCATTCACGCCATGTCGTTTTACAAAGCGCCGGTGGCCCCCCGGACCGCCTACACCGTGGCGGTCATCGAAGGCGGTGTTTCGGTCAACACGATCCCCCGCATGGCCCGGTGCGAGGTGGACCTGCGGTCGGTTGCCGAATCCGAACTCGACCGGCTGGAAATCTACCTTCAGGCCGCCGCCCGGCAGGCCGCCGTCGAGGAAGACCGCGCCGCCCGGCTTTCCGAAACCCGCGTCGAACTCACCGTGACCGCCATCGGACGCCGTCCGTCGGGTGAAACGCCCGCGGATTCACCGCTTGTCCAGATGGCCCGCGAGGCGACCCGCTTCTGTGGCCACCGGACAGTTCTCGACTGCGGCTCGACCGATTCCAACATCCCGATGTCGCGCGGCATTCCCGCCATCACCATCGGCGTCGGCGGGGCCTGCGCCGGATGCCACACGCTCGACGAGTGGTACGACCCGGTCAACCGCGAAACGAGCCTGCGCCGGGCGGCGCTGCTGCTCCTCGGACTGGCCGGAGCGGAAGCCAGCAGTTAGTGGCTAGCAGTTAGTAGTTAGTAATCCCACTAACCACTAACCACTAACTACTGACTACTAAACGCTTTACTTGCCCATCGGCGACAAGTTGACGCTCATGATGCCTTGGTGCGGTCCGGCGATTTCGGTCACCCGGACCTTGCCCCGCAACTTCCCGGTTGCCCGGTCGAGCGTCAGCCCTTTCATCCCTTTTTCGATGTGAATGAGCACTTCCGCGCCGGTGGAGTGGACGTCGTCCGCCTGCTCCTTGTAGGTGAGGCTGACGTAGAGAATTTCACCTTTCTCCACGTCGTCGAGTTCGGCGACCTGTTCTTTCGACAGCGTCACGTCGAGGGTGACGACCTTCTTTTCGTACTTTGAGAAAAAGTTGAACAGTTTTTCCCTGGCTTGCCGCGAGCCGATTTCTCCGGTGAAGGACGCCGGGGCGGTTGTTTTTTGTATCGTCGCGGCAGAAAGCGGGGAAGCGCCGCCCGGCAGGAATCCGAGGCCGAGCGAAAGCGCCGTTGTAGTGGCGATGATTTTGAACGTTGTCATGGGAATCGAAAATCCGTCCTTTAAAAAGTGATGTGCGCCGGTGACCGGCACATCGAATAAAGCAAGTTATATGCCAGAAATTTTAACTCGGGATAAGGTATTTAAAATCAAGGGTTTGAAATAGTTTTATTTGAATGAGGCCGAAGAGGATAGCCCATAGCCGGAGCGCTTTGGCGAGGCTATGGGAAATATATGCGGCCCGCGAATTTGGGGCATTTGAAACGCATTTTTCCCCACGTCCACACCAAAGCGATCCAGACAGGGGTGAAATGACATTGACCCCGGCGGCCTTGGCGGGCGGTTTGTCAGTTCGCCGTCCGTGCCGGCTTGACCCCGGCACGGACGAGAATTCCCGGCACGAGCGCCGCCGGGAACGTGTTCGCGACGGCGTCGGGGTCTTTCAGAATTTCGGCCTTTTCGCGGAAGTTGACCACGTCGAAGCGTTTTTTCTCGGCGGCGGCCACCCGCGCCGCGCCCTCGACGAGCAGTTTCTTGCCCTGAAACGCTTTTACCCAGAGATAGAACTTCGGGAACGCGACTCCGGCCTGCGTCGGTTCCTTGCGCAACAGTTCGTACTCGACGCGCACCCGCCCTTTCGTCCCTTCCTGAAAGTACGCCGTCAGATCGCGCTTGAGAAATCGGTCGAAGTCCTTTTTATCCGGC
>JAAFHI010000776.1 GCA_013298335.1 Actinomycetota bacterium | reverse complement strand
GCGGAACCGTTCGTTCTCCGGTTCGCGACGGCAGGAATCCTGAAAGTGTCGCCGCGCGGCTTCGAGGTCGCCGAGCCGGAAATAGGCCATTCCGAGGTTGTACTGAATCAGTCCCGGCGATTCGGGGTACACCCGCACGAACGCTTCGAGCTGCGCGGCCCGATGGTAGGCCCCGACCGCCCCCGACCAGTCCTCCAGCCGGTACAGCACGTCGCCCAGCTCGTTGTGGTAGTTGGCGCGGCGCGGCTCACGCTGCAACGCGCCGCGATAGGCGGCGGCGGCATCCGTCAGCTTGCCTTGCAGCGACAGCGCGTACCCGAGATTGGCGTGGATGATCCCGCGTTCGCGCGGATAGGCGAACGAATCGGGATCGAGCCGGATGGCTTCCTGATAATCGGCGGCGGCGGCATCGAGTTCGCCGCGCTGGAGGCGTTCGTTGCCGCGCAGATTGGCCTCGCGGGCGGATTCAAGGTCCATGCGATTGATAGAAAAGGATTTCGAAATGAACGTACGGGACTTCTTCCACTATCGCATGCGGTTTCGGAAGGATGAAGGATGAAGGCGGAAGGATGAAAAAACTTTTCCGGACCCGAGCGCCGGATTCCTCCCTTCGGGGTTCCATACCCGTGGATGAACGTCACCATCCGGCCACCGGTATGGAATCCCGACCGTCAGGGAGGGCTCAAACGCGCCGCGCGGGTGTTCAGATGTCTCCCGCACGTGTCAGATGACTCCAGCGGGTGTTCAAATGACTTCAGCACGTGTTCAAATAACTCCAGCGGGTGTTCAAACGACTTCAGCACGCGCTCAGGTGACTTCAGCAGGTGTTCAGATGACTCCAGCACCTGTTCAGACGATTCCAGCAGGTGTTCAAACGGTTTGCGCAATGGTTCCGGTGGCCTGCGCGGGTGTTCGGACACCTTGTGCGCCTGTTTGGACGGCCCGTGCGGCGTTTCGAACGGTCCGCACAATCGTTTTTGCGCCCCGCGAAGAGATCCCGGCCTGGAAATTCGGGGTTGAATGTCGGTTCTCGACGGCCAACCGGCATCCCGGAGGGATGCACAGAGTGTAGCCGGTGGTCAGGCGAATGCCGGAGGCATCGCCGCCACCACCGGTACACGTCCCCCAAAGATCAATCGCGTCCCGGCGGGACGCGCAGAAAAAAACGGGGATACGCCGTCGCCGTTCTTTCTCCGCGTCCCTTCAGGACGCGAATTTTTTCTTCGTACCGATTCCGGTGGTGGCGGCGACGCCTCCGGCGTGCGCCTGACCACCGGCTACATTCTCGGCATCCCGCCGGGATGCCTTCAAGACGACCCGGGCAATCGTTCGCACGCCCCGCGGATGACTTTCGGCCTGGAAGTTCCGGTTTGAATGTCGGTTTTCAACGACCAACCGGCATCCCGGAGGGATGCCTTCAATACGGTCGGGTTTTCAGGAGCGCGCAGGGTGCGCGCGGTCCGTCGTCAGTCAAAGGTTCAGGCGGGCGGCGAGGGAGTGAAAACGCGGGTCGTGGCGGAGGGGCTGGAAGTCGGGTTCGACCGCGAGGAACACGAGGCTGCGACTGCGCGCGGTGAAGGCACGTTCGAGCCAGTCGAACGCCCGGTCAGCGTCGCCGAGCGCGGCGTAGACGAGCGCCACGTCGTAATCCGGCACGGAGACACCGCTTGTGGCCGCGAGCGTTTCTCCGACGAGACGCAGCGCGGCGGGCCGGTCTCCGGTGACGGCCAGCGCGTGCGCCAGCCACAGACGGGGCAGCAGCGAGTCCTTGCCGAGCGCGAGGCATTTGTGCGCGGCAGCGAGCGCGTCATCCGGGCGTCCGAGACCCAGATAACATTCCTTCAAAAAGTTGTAGGTCAGGTAAAACCCCGCGTCGAGTTCGAGGACGGCCTCGAACCGGACGAGCGCTTCCGCATGGCGTCCGGCGGTGAGGTAGGCCCAGCCGAGATTCGTCCCGATGATGGCCGAAACGGGATCGAGCCGGGCGGTGCGTTCGGCGAGCGCGATGCTTTCATCGAAACGGCCCCGCGCGGCGAGAAAATGGACGTACCAGTAGGCCGCCGGGATGTAATTCGGGTTGCGTTCGAGCGCGCGGAGAAAACATCGCTCGGCTTCGGCCCAGTCCCAGTCGTAGGACATCGCGATATAGGCGAGCGTCGTGTGCGATTCGGCGATTTCCGGGTCAATGCCGAGCGCGCAGCGGGCGAACGTCTTGGCCTTGGCGATGCCCTCGTGCGCCGGAAGTTCGCTGTAGTAACTGAGCAGCGCGTAGGCGTCGGCGAGTCCGGCGTAGGCGCAGGCGTAGCGCGGATCGAGTTGAATCGCTTCCTCGAAACATTTCAGCCCCGCGCGGATGTCTTCCGGCGTGCGTTTGCCGACGTGGAAGCGTCCGCGCAGGTAGACGAGATGCGCGTCGGGGTTTTCGGTCGGGTGCTGGCGCAGACGCTCGGATTCGACCGGCGTCAGCCGACCGATGAGCGCCTGGGCGACGCGCTCGGAGATGCGATCCTGCACGACGAACCAGTCGCCCGTCACATCGTCGAACTTCTCGGCCCACAGCGGGCGATCCGCCGCGACATCCACCAGTTGGACGGTAACGCGCAGCCGTTCGCCGACGATTTGCAGGCTCGCCTCGACAATCGCCTCGACCCGCAGGGCTTTTCCGGCTTCGGCGGCGCTCCAGTTGGTCCCGACGAGATGGCGGACCGTGCCGGTCGAGCGGACGGCAATCTGGCGGACATTGCAGAGTTTCGTAATAAGCGCGTCGGCCATGCCGAGGCAGAACGAGGTCGCGTCGGTTACAAACCGCGAGTCGCCGGAGGGAGGCGCGCCGATGAACTTGAACGGCAGCACGGCGAGCGTCCGGGTGTC
>JAAFHI010000394.1 GCA_013298335.1 Actinomycetota bacterium | reverse complement strand
TGTCGCGGCGTGGCTGGAATGGCGTTTTGATCTGACCGACGAGTTTCTGGACTTCCTGGAGGCCAGACTCAAAATCAGGCGACGGAAGTCTTCACCCTCGTGACGCGATACTCCCTGTAGCCGGTGGTCGCGGCCTCCCCGTGCAGTTCAATAACCGGGAGATATTCGGGACCTGGGTACGGCTTCGAATGCCGGGAGCACGCCGCCGGCGCTTCACCGGCGGCTTTTTCTGCGTCGTCAATTTGGAAGCAGGGGTATTGCCCGAGTCCTCGTGGCCAACCGAACCTCCCCGATTTGCCGAGGGGATTGATGCCGGGATTTCCGGGCGACACATTGACGTTCCCGGAGTGCGCCGCCCTTGCTTGCGCTCGGGCGGCGCAGATGGACCGGGGCGGAAACCGGGAAGGGGTTCAAAATAGACCCATCACCGCATCCACGCAGGGCGCAGTCACGGATATTTTCAGGAAGCGGAAAAGGAATCAGAGAAATCACCGGAAATGAGGGAGCGTTCGATGAATGAAACCGGGGGCATCCTCGGAAACTCACGGGAAACCGGTCGGCTTGAATTTTCGTGTCAATCCGGGGAGTCATTTGCCGATCTACCCTAGTCGCGGAAGCTCGACGGATGAGACTCGATATTCCTTTGTTTCGAATGAACTATTTCAGATTGGATATCTGGTGACTTTTTCAGGTATTCGATTTTTGTGCTTTGTGGAAAATATCTGGTGCATGTTCAGGGCCGTTTATGGTTTTATATTGTCGTACCTGAATGTGTACTTTATCGGGTGCAAGATATTTTCAAAAAATGAGCGCCGAAACGATGCCGAGAAAGAAAAAGCAGGAATCCGAAATCATCGACCTCTCCAAGGGTGAGAAATCAGTTGCCTATACATTCGAGATCATTGTTCCTGAATCAAAGGGACAAATTGCACGCCAACTGGCAGCCGAAAAAGTCATCCCACCTCTCTCCAAATATATTGCCGACGCGGTACAGGCATTTCAGGAAGATGGAGCGCGCAAATATACCGAAGCGTTGAACTATCTGAAACAGCAGGCAAAGGGCGGAAAGGAACCCCGCGCGAAGAAAGACCTGGATGATGAACCCCTCCTCGAGAACCTGATCTAGGCTGAAAGGATATGTTCAATTCTTTTACGAATCGTGCTGGACGGGAGCGTGGCACATTGGTACTCTGTTAGAAAGTATCGCCTGTATTAAAACCACACATCATACATTGATTTTGCAAAAAAGTTTCCCCTTTTCTCAATAAAATCAATATGTTGACGGCAAATACAGGTCCTGTTGACGGCCTTTTCGAACGGACTCGAATTTGAAACGGAGGTCGGACGATGGAATCCCCGAATGAAAACCATCAGCGCAAATCCAAATCGCGCCCGCTTTCCTTCCGATTGCAGGAAGAAGAACTGGAAGCCCTTGAACGCGATGCAGGCAGGCGGGGAGTGGCGGCCAGCGAACTGGCGCGAGCAATCGTGCTTGAGCGCCATAAAACCTCGGCGCGGATTCAGCGGACGGAGAGCCAACTGACCAGTTTACAACAACGTCAGTCCGCGCTCTCGCGACAACTTGCGGAGATGACGCGGGAGCGCGACGAATTGCTGAAGGCACGCGAGGCAGCGGATCAGGCATTGGCCAAGAAGGAAACGACACTCGCGGAAGCGATTCGGAACAGGGACCATCTTCGGGAGGAAGCGCGCGCCGCGCAGACGAAATTCCGGGCGAAATTGAAACGATTCGGCGATGAAAGCGAAACGGTTCTCGGAATTGCGATAACCGTATCCGGGGTGGTTCTGGCAGTTTCCGTATGCGTGCTTTCCATCTGGGCCGGCATGACCATTGGCCAGTCAATCGGTCAGTTCTTTGCGGTGTATTACATCCGTTCGATTTTATCGGGCGTCGTTCTTTTGGCGGGACTGGGGATATTGGCGATGATTGAACTCGCGGACGAGCGGTATCCGTTTTTCCCGGCAATCTTCATCATTCTCCTTGGCGGAGCGCTGCTCGGATTGATCTGGGTCGGCGTGTTTTGGGGGCAGCCGGCACCGGATTATGTGATCAATTGAAGGGAGGCGTGGTCCAATGATGAGCATCGGTCCGGGAAGCGAGAAGTACTTCGAGAAGGAATTCGAGGCGGCCCAGGAGCGGTATCTGTCGGATGGCGACCGGGTGGCGAAGGGGACGCTCGCCGAAGGATTCGGTCTGGAGGGCGAGGCGGCCGAGGAGCGGTATGTGTCGGATGGCGACCGGGTGGCGAAGGGGACGCTCGCCGAAGGATTTGGTCTGGAGGGCCAGGTGACGCGCGAGCAGTACGGGCGGTTGTGTCGGGGCGAGCATCCGATAACCGGCAAAAAACTCATTCGGGAAATCCGGGGCGAAATGTATCTCAGGGACGGGGAGACGAAACGACGTGTCGGCCATCGACCGGGATGGGACGTGACGTTTTCGGCGCCGAAGTCAGTTTCGGAGGCGGCGCTGGTGGGCGGGGACCGACGGCTCGTCGAGGCGCATCGGAAGGCGGTCTCGGCGGCGCTCGGGGAACTGGAGAAGTTTGCCCAGGCGCGGACCGGGGCGCGGAGTCTGCCGAAGACGACCGGCAATCTGTGCATGATCCAGTTCGAGCACGACGCGGCGCGCCCGGTCGAAGGGTTCGCAGCACCGCAACTGCACACCCATAACTTCGTGATGAACATGACGAAGGACGGTCCGGGGAAGTACCGGTCACTGAACACGCGGGCGATGTACGAGGCGCAGCATTACCTGACGACGGTGTACCGGGCGGCGCTGGCGAAAGAGGTCGGGGAATTGGGATACGGGATCGCGCCGACAAAAAACGGGGCCTTCGAATTGAAGGGATACGACGAGCGATACCTGACGGCGATCAGTCCGCGGTCGGTGCAGCGTGACGAGGCGTTGCTGGCGCGGGGTCTGGAATACAGCCCGGCGGCGGCTCAGGCGGCGGTGCTCGATACGAGGCAGCCGAAGCTGGAAGTGGGCGAAGCGGCGATCCGGGGGATGTGGGCGGAACGGGCCGAATTGTTCGGGGTGACCCGGCGGGGAGAGGCTGAGACGGGCGATGCGATGGCGTTGTCGTACCGGTTTCGTTCCCGGCTGGTTGACGAGGCGGTGAGTTACGGACTGGAACGGGCGCTGGACCGGACGGGAGAGGCGGAGGAGACGCGGGTTCTGGCCGAGGCGCTCAAGTACCGGATCGGCGAGGTCGGTCTGGAGGAGGCGAAGCGGAATCTGGCGGCGCGGATCGGAACGGGGGAAGTGATCGAGGTGTCGCCGGCACGGCCGGTGGGGGTGGTGACCACGCCGGAGTTCGCGCGATTGCGGCGGGAAATGGAAACGATGGCGACGCGGGAGGTCCTGGCGGTGAAGGGATCGCTTTCGGGTAATGGACTCGGTCGCGAAGAAATCGGGCTGGCGGTCGGGGCGGCGAAATGCCGCCGGCAGGTTGTCGAGATCGACGGCGCAAGGAACGCCGGACTGCCGGTGGCGCGGGCGGTGGCCGAGGGGCTGGAAGGTTCGGGATACCAGGTGAAGGTGGTAGCCGGGGCGTCGCGGGAGAAATTCGCGGATTGGAACGCGCCGGTGCTGGAACTGGGTGAGGCGGCGAAGCACAAATCGGGACCGACGGTGTACGTGGTGGCGGACGAGGCGGTGACAAGCCTGCGTGGCTTTCATGGATTTCTGTCCCGTCTCGAACCCGAAGACCGGGTGTTGATCGTGGGCGACGCGCGGCGACGACTGGCGATTGGCGAGAACGCGCTGATGGGGGCGCTGCGCGAGTCGGGGATGCCGGTGTTTTCGGTGTCGGGAGAGGTGCGGGAGCGAAACGCGCGGGTGATGGAGGCGACCTGGCGACTGACGGAAGGGAAGACGGCGGAGGCGGTGAAGACGCTGACGGAAACGGGGCGGGTGGTCGCGGCGCCGGAACCGGAGCGAAGGGCGGAATTGGCGGCGAGTTTTTACGCGCCCGACGCGGTGGTGGTGTCGGCGGACGAGCGGGTTCGGGAGCGCGTGACGCAGACCATTCGGGAAAACCTTCGGGGAACGGGGAAACTCGATGAGGCGGAAGAAACGTTTCGGGTGCTCGTGCCCCGGCAAGACATGCGGGGCGAGGCCCGAGCCGTCGCGAAGTCCTACCGGGTGGGGGATGTCGTCGAGTACCGGGAGGCAACCGCCCGGTTTGAGAAGGGCGAACGGGTACGGGTGGCGGAGGTTGCCGGGCGGATGGTGACGGTCGAACGGGACAGCGAGCGGGTGACGTACGACCCGAGGTTTCTACGAGGGGTGACGGTATACGAGGAACGGGAGAAGTGCTTCGCCGTCGGCGACCGGGTGCGGTTCACAAGCGATGCTCCCCGGTACGGGCTGACCGCCTCGACGACGGGCGAGATCAGGGAAATGACGCCGGAGCGGGTGACGGTGGCGGTGACGGAAAAGAACGTGCGTCGGGAGGTCGAGGTCGCGCGGGCGGATTTCCGGGCGGTCGATCAGGGGTACGCGGTGGGGCGGGCCGAGGACTTGGGGGGGCGGTACGCCCGCGTCATCGTGGAAACGGCGACGGGCCGGCATGACAAGGCGACGCTTCAGACGCTCCGGGAAGCGACGGCGGATGTCCGGATCGTGACGGACGACCTCGCCGCGTTCCCGGCGACGACGGCAAAACTGTTT
>JAAFHI010000569.1 GCA_013298335.1 Actinomycetota bacterium | reverse complement strand
CGGCCGGATGGGAGAAAATTCCAGATCTGGCGGTTTCCTTTGGATACATTGACCAAAAATCGGTGTTCATGCCCGTGGAAACCACACGGCACTGTACGTCGTGGACCAATTGGCGGGTCTGAGCCGACTACGGATCAGGCGGGCAAATTGGATTCACTTGCAAACAGGATGGAATAACAGCCGGGCAACACTACCCCAAGGCATCGAAAAAAAAAAGTGCCCGTTCAGGAGTTTCCCGTATTGGGTACGAACGCGAAGGAACGATCTTTTCCCCGACGAGCGAGGCAACTTCGCGCCCGAATCCTTCCGGCGCGTGATGGAACCGAAACCTGAACGAGAAAAAGGGCGGCCCACACCGGGGCCGCCCTTTCCATTTGAAAAACCCGAAGGCTTATTTGCGAGCCAGGGTTGCGTTGACGGCGTTCACCCGCACGGAATTTCCAAATCCCTTTTCAGGCGTGAAGACCGAGGTCAGGATCGGATTCCCGGCCGCGTCGAAGCCCGTCGCCTCCATGGCGATGTTGCCGATTTTCACGGTGCGTTCCGTTCGGTTGTTGCCGACACTACCGATCGTCGCAAAGACACTGACGATGAACCGGAACCGACGAACTGCGGGCAGAACGATCTGGAAGTTGGTCGCCTGGGCGTTCTGCGGGGGCATCGAAGCCGTAATGGCCTGCGTCGAGTTGACCAGACCGCCCGTGCAGCCGCCAGCCACGAAATCATCCGCCGTCCGCAGGCGGAACGGAAGAACCGGGGCGACACCGCCGGCTGCCTGAAGTTCAACCACTCGATAAAAAGGATTGGTGAAGGTGTTCGTCCCGATGTTGGTCAGAGTCACGTTCAGATTGTACTGGGTGGCGTTGTATCCAAGACCCGTGCAGCCCGCCGGGGCCACGCCGCCGAGGTTCTGCTGCGTCACGACAAAGTCCACCTGGCTGTCCACGCTCTGCGGACCGCCCACGTTGATGGTCGTGAAGGTGATGTTGTCGACGCCGACCCAGTCGTTGAAATCGCCCGGCAGGATCGCGACGCTCGCGATGGGCGTGCCGCTCGAAACGGTCACCACCTGCTGACCGTTGCCCGCCGCCGTGCCGGTCGCGAGCAGGTTGTTGCCGCTGTCGAATGCCTGAAGCCGGCTCGAGGCCGCCGTCGCAATGCCCGCGAAGGTCGCCGAGAACGTCGAGACCGGAATCGCGAACGTCACGCGGATGCTCCCGTCGCCATTTTCACCCAGCCAGCCGTTGAACGACCGGAGAAGGTTTCCGCTGACCAGCGTCGGCGCGCCGAGGCCGCCGACATCCCCGCCCGCGCTGTCAACCACCGTCGTATCGGTGTTGGTCGCCCAGGCTCCGGTGGGTCCGCCCGCGCCGGAAAAGGCGTTGGCCGAGAAGGTCGCGCCGGTCACGGCGGTGTACTGGTTGGTCAGAACCGCGCTGACCGGGAGACCGCCGATGGCGTCGCCCGCGTCGAACGTGATGCTGTAGGTGGTGTTTCCGGTCGCGTTGGTTGAAACCGGTCCGTTGGCGACACCCTGAACCGGGGCCGGGGACCGTTTCGGATTCGAGCGTTGAAACTCGATTTTCGCCTGACGTTCGGCTTCATCCGGGGTGCGATTGATCGGCGCGCGCCCCTTCTGGGCCAAGCCGGTCAGAGTAAAGGGATGCAATGACACGAGGGCGAACAGCATGGCGAAAGCCAAGGTTGAGCGCCGGGCATTGATAGTGAACTGCTTCATGTTTTCCTCCCGAAAACCACGTTGAAATGATGACATCAGGGATTCGGAAAAACCGGCCCTGAAAGAAACGGAAAAAATTGGGAAAGATGCGGCATACTTACCATTCCAAAGCGGAAAAGAACAGAACTTTAGCCTGTAGAAACAGTTAGCGCTTTCCCGGTCTCTTTTTCTGTCCGCTCGGGGCGCGACGCAAGGGGTGGCGCAAACGCGCCGCGCGCCGTATCTTTCGCCTCACCCCGAAACTCCAATTTCGCACCTTCTCAATCGAATGAAGACCATTCTGACCATTGCGGGCCTTGACCCGGCGGGCGGCGCGGGCCTTCTCGCCGACCTCAAAACCGTCGCCGCCCACGGCCACCACGGCGTTGGCGCCCTGACGGCCACGACCGCCCAGAACACCATCGGCGTCAAAAGCTTCCATCCGCTGCCGCCGGACGTCGTGCTCAATCAACTCGACGCCCTTCATGAAGACCTCTCCATCGCCGCCGCCAAAACCGGCATGCTCGGCACCGGGGAGATCGTCGTGGAACTCTCCGCCTGGCTCGCCGCCAACTGGCGCGCGCCGCTCGTGGTGGACCCGGTGCTCGTCGCCAGCAGCGGGCATCTGCTGTTCGAGCGCGCGGCCATCGCCAGCATGCGGGAAAAACTCTTTCCCCACGCCACCCTCATCACGCCGAACCTGCCGGAAGCCGCCGAACTGACCGGCCTGAAGGTCGAAACCCCGGAAGACATGGAAGCCGCCGCCCGGTCGTTGTTCGAGATGGGACCGAAATTCATCCTCGTCAAAGGCGGTCACCTGACGTCTGACGCGACGGATCTGCTTTTCGACGGGAAAAATTTTCATTTTTTTCCGGGAACCCGGCTCGAGGTCCACACCCACGGCACCGGATGCACCATGTCGGCGGCGCTGGCCTCCCGGCTCGGCGAAGGCCTGGACATGGTCGAGGCGGTCGCGCGGGCCAAAGCCTACGTCCGAACCGCCATGCAACGGACGCTCCGGGTCGGGCACGGCAAGGAACTGCTCGGCCACCTCGACTTCGGTCACCGCTGAACCCCGATGACCTACTACATCGCCCAAATGAACGAGAGCGACCTCATCGAGGTCGTCGAACTCGAAGACCTGACCCGGCTCAGTCGCTGGGGGTACGACGGCTACCGGTCGGACCTCCTCTACAACCCGCTGGCCGTCATGATGGTCGCCCGCGGTGAAGCGCCGCCGTCAAATCTGCGCCGGATACTGGGGTTCATCGTCGGTCGGGTGCAGCCGTCGCCGCGGGAGGCGTCCAATGAACTCCACATCGCCAACGTGGCGATTCATCCGGGATTTCGCCGGATGGGAATCGCCAAACGGCTGATTCGGGAGGCTTTGGCGACCGGCGCGATGTACGGCGCGGCCTCGGCCATGCTGGAAGTGCGAATTTCGAACCTTCCGGCGCAGGAACTCTACGCCTCGCTCGGCTTCGAGGTGACCTTCCGCAAACGGGCGTACTACTCATTCCCCGTGGAGGACGCCCTCATCATGGAACGGCCGCTCGGCGGCACGTCCGAAATCCCCCCGACCTGACCCCCGATAGGACGGCACCGGTTCACGGAACTTTGGAGATTCATTCATCGTACGCGCGCGATCCTTTATATATAGGCGGATTTTCGTTTCAACCACGCGCGGGAATCCAGCGGACGGGTCGCAAAACAAACGAGGCCGGGAGTCGTGAAACTCCCGGCCTCGTGTCTTTCGGTTCGGATTTCAAGTCCTGAGTCAGGACTCCCGACTCAAGACGCCCAGACTCCGGACTTCCCTACGGCAGACCGTTCCAGTTACCGGAAATCGGCGTATCGCCCGCCGTCCCGAGATTGAACTGAAGATCGGCAAACCCGGAGGAATTCGTGTTTCTCAGGAAGAACTCG
>JAAFHI010000465.1 GCA_013298335.1 Actinomycetota bacterium | reverse complement strand
GTTCCTCGCCGCCTGGGCCGTCCGCTCCATTACTTCGGAAACTTGTCGGGATTGTCGGTAAAGGCCGCATCCGCCCCCAGTTCGAGGAGATAGTGGCGCATCTCGGCGGTGACGTCGGCAAAGCGGCGGTCCACCGACCGCGAGCGGAAGGTGTAGAGCGTGACCGACAGCTTTTCCGCGTGGGCCCACTTCACGAGGTCGGGCGTGACGTCGAGAAATTTCTTGGACGGCCCGATGCCGTCGGCGAATTTCCGCGCCTCCTTCATCCCTTTCGGTGAAATCCAGTCGCCCGGCGCTTCGGGATCAATCAGAAAAACCAGCGGCAACCGGCAGCCGGCCCGGCGCAGTGCGCGCAGGCTCGGCGCGCTGAACGACTGGATGATGACCGGCGTCTTCGGATTCGCGCCCGGCCTGTCGAGGCCGTTTTTCTTCAGTTCCGCCATCAGCAGCTTCACCATGTCGAACCCGAGCCGACCGTAGAACTCCGGTTCTTTCGTCTCGGGATAGATGCCCGCCTTGCCCTTCACGAAGTCGATGGCCTCCTGAAAGGTCGGAACCTTCGTCCCGGCGAACTTCTTGTCGAACCACGACCCGGCGTCGAGCTGTTTGATTTCAGCCAGCGTGAAATCGGCGACGTTCCAGACTTTTTTGCTTTCCCCTTTGATTTCAACGGTTTTGAAGCGGTCGGGGAAAACTTCGGCCACGTTGGTGGTGCGTTCGAGCGTGGTGTCGTGCAGGCAGACCAGCACGCCGTCCTTCGTAATCTGCAAATCCTGCTCGACGAAGTCCGCGCCCTGCTCGATGGCGAGGCGGTAGGCTTCGATCGAATGTTCCGGCGCGTAGGCCGACGCGCCCCGGTGGGCAATGAGCGTTTTGCGGTTTTTGGCGTACTGGGCGGGCGCGACCGCGCCGAACCAGCCGATGAAAAGAAGCATTCCACACGTAAAGGCAAAGAAGCGAAGCATCGGAAAAGTTCCTCGAAAGAGAAAGATGTGTAACACGGACGAAACATCAAGGCCGAAGTTGTTGTTCCGGTGACATTCTCCACGTTTTTCTTTTGTCGAATTTACGCCCGTGTTACATGCGCGTAACCGGCGCTTCCTAGAGTGCCGCCGATTCGACGTCTTCTCTCGGCAGCCCCGAAACCGCGTCGAATGCGGCGTACCCGGCGAATTTGCCTCTGGAAACTTTTTGCGCCGTCGGAAAGAAAAAAATGGACGTTCCTACACTTGAAACGGATCTGCGCATGCTCCGCGACAAGGTGCTTCTGCTGGGTGGCCAGTCCGAGACGGCGCTTTCCCATGCGGCGCGAGCCCTGATCCAACGCGATTCGACACTGGCGCAGCAGGTGATTTCGGACGACGACGAAATCGATTCGGTGGAATCGGAAATCGACGAGCTGTGCGCGCAGATTCTGACGCGCCAACGAAATCTCCCCCCGGAAGACCTGCGGTTTGTCATCGGCGTGCTGCGGACGACGCCGATGATCGAACGCATCGCCGACCACGCGGTCAACATCGCCCGGCATACCATCAAGCTCAACGATGAACCGCAACTGAAACCGTTCATCGATCTGCCCCGGATGGCCGAAATCGTCAAGCAGATGCTCGCCGCCTCGCTCGACGCGCTGACCCAGCGCGACGCGATCCGCGCCAAGCAGACGATCCGGCGCGACACCGAGGTGGACCTGCTCTACCGGCGGATTTTCAACGAACTGATGGCTTTCATGACGAGCGACCTCGCGGCGGTAACCCGTTCGGCGGAACTGCTCTTCGTCATCAAGCATCTCGAACGAATCGCCGATTACGTGACGAATATCTGTGAACAGGTCGTCTACCTCGCCGAAGGCCGTGTCATCAAGCACACGCCGGAAGCGTGGCTCGGCGACGCGGTCGAACCCTGACGGATTTTCGATTGAAGATTGAAGATTTTCGATTTTTGAATGCCGGAAGCCGGTCGGTTTCCGGATTTGGATTCCGAAATTCGCGAATCGAAGACCACAATCGAAAATCTTCAATCAGAAATCTTCAATCGAACGTCTGAAATCGCATGAAGAAAAACATCGTTATCATCGAAGACGACAGCGACATCGCGCAGTCGATTCGTTACAACCTGGAACACGACGGCGGGTATCAAGTCACGATCACCTCGACCGGCGAAGCGGGCCTCCGGACGGTTCTCGACCATCCGCCGAATCTCATCCTGCTCGACGTCAACCTGCCGCTGATGAACGGCTTCGAAATCTGCCGCCGCCTGCGCCGCGAAGAGACGACGGCCCACGTCCCGATCATCATGCTGACGGCCCGGACCGACGAAACCGACAAAATCCACGGCCTCGGCCTCGGCGCGGACGACTACATCACCAAGCCGTTCAGCATCCGCGAACTGACCGCCCGCATCCAGGCCGTCCTGCGCCGCAGCGAAGGCAACGCGACGACCTCGGTCTATGACGACGGGACGCTCTTCATCGACTACGGGCACTTCATCGTCCGGTGCCAGGAACGCGAAATCACCCTGACCCGCAAGGAATTCGCCCTGTTGAAGTTGCTGGCGCAGAGCAAGGGCCGGGTGCTGACCCGCGAATACCTGCTCGACCGCGTGTGGGGCATCGACTACGACGGCGAAACCCGGACGCTCGACGTCCACATCCGCCGCGTCCGCCAGAAACTCGCCATCGAAACCTACATCGAAACGGCGGTCGGCATCGGCTACCGGTTCGTTGAATTCAAGAAACACCAGACGTAAGAGTCTAGGGAGTCTGGGGAGTCTTGAGGGTCTAGGGAGTCGGGAAGAAAAGTTCTTGACTCGTAGTAAACGAAGAAGTCCGCTCGACTCCCAAGACTCCCAAGACTCCCAAGACTCCCAAGACTCCCAAGACTCCCAAGACTCCCAAGACTCCCAAGACTCCCAAGACTCCCAAGACTTATTCTCATGGGTTTTCAACTCGACCAATACTCCCAGCCGCTTCTGAAAGCCGTTCTCGGGTCGCTCCGCGAGGGAATTCTCGTCGTCGATTCGCAACTCGATGTCGTGCTCTACAACAAGGCGGCAGTCAGCATCTTCAATCTGCCCGCGGTCATGACCGGACCGGTCCGGTTGATCGACGTGTCGCGCAACAAGACGATTCATCAGGGGTTCCGGCAGGTTCTGGAAGAGAACAAGCCGTTCGACGCCGAACTGGAAGTCTTTGGAAAGCAGGAGCGGACGTTCAGTTTTCGCGCGACGCCGCTGGTCGTGCCGCCGAGCGAGGAAGTCGCCGGGGCCATCGGGGTCTTCTTCGACGTCACTCAGTTGTTGCGGCTCGAACGGGTGCGCCGCGAGTTCTTCTCCAATCTTTCCCACGAGTTGCGGACGCCGCTGACCTCGATTCTGGTCTACGTCGAGACGCTGCTGAACGGCGCGCTCTATGACACGGAGAACAACCTCAAGTTTCTGAACATCGTCAACAAGCACGCGACGCGGATGCAGAATCTGGTCCGCGACATCGCCGACCTGTCGGCCATCGAGGCGGGCGAACTGAAACTCAACGCGGTGGAAGTAGACCTCCGGGCGTTCATCGAGAATCTCGGCGTACTGATTGCGTCCGATCTGGAAGAATGCCAGGTCGCGTTTCATCAGGACATTCCGCCGGAGTTGACGGTCTACGCCGACCCGCAGGCGCTCGAACAGATTCTGATGAACCTCATCATCAACGCGGTGAAGTTCAATCGTCCCGGCGGCAGCGTGTCGGTCACGGCCAAGCCGGAAGGCGACAACCGGACGCGCATTACTGTGCGCGACACGGGCATCGGCATCGAGGAAGAACACCTGACCCGGATTTTCGAACGGCTCTACCGCGTGGACAAATCGCGGTCGCAGGAAGTCGGCGGGACCGGCCTCGGTCTGGCCATCGTCAAGCACCTCGTTCTGAGTCACAACGGCGACATTTCGGTCCAGAGTACGCCGGGGGAAGGCTCGGAATTCCGCATCCGCCTGCCGCGCAAGGCCATCGAAGCCTGAGACGCGGAATCGAACCCCGAATCAAAACCGAAAGCAGGATTGAGGCCGAATGGAGCGTGTTCCGTTCGGCCTTTTCGTTGTCCCACGCCACCCTGCGGCTGTCCCACGGCACTCTGTCGCTGTCCCACGGCACTCTGTCGTTGTCCCACGGCACTCTGTCGTTGTCCCACGGCACTCTGTCGTTGTCCCACGCCACTCTGT
>JAAFHI010000002.1 GCA_013298335.1 Actinomycetota bacterium | reverse complement strand
GGATGATCGAAGCCGTGATGTAAGGCGTAATTCCAAGGGCGAAAATCGAAATCAGGCGGAAGTTTCCACCTGAAAACAGGTCCAGAACGCCAACCAGCGACCCCTGGAGTTGTGACCAGAGAGCCGCCAGACGTTCAGGGTCGATTCCCGGTGTCCGAATATGGCTGCCGATACGGTAGACGACCAGCATGGCGAGCGTGAACAGCACGCGCTTGCGTAAGTCGGGGACCGAAAAAATATTGCGGAAGGCGTTTATGAAACGTTCAAGCATGTCTGTGTCCCGCGGACGGATTCCGAAAAGGTCGAATGGGGGCAGCCCGGCTTTATGCCGCGGCCGCCTCGCCCATCACCTGCGCCGTCCCGCCGGCGGCGGTGATTTTTTCCTGAGCCGACTTGCTGAACCGGTGAGCCGTAACCTGGAGCGACTTGGTCAGAGTCCCGTTTCCGAGCACCGCCACGCCGTCCTTGGCAATTTTCTTGACGACGCCACGGGCCACGAGGGCTTCCGGGGTCACCGTTTCACCGGATTGAAACAGCTTTTCCAAAGCCGAAAGGTTGACCTCGGTCCATTCCTTCTTGAACGGATTGGTGAACCCACGCTTCGGCAAGCGGCGGTGCAGCGGCATCTGGCCGCCTTCGAAACCGCGCTTCGACGAGTAGCCCGAACGCGACTTTTGGCCCTTGTGGCCGCGGGTCGACGTTTTACCGTGACCCGAACCGGGACCGCGTCCGACGCGCTTCTTCCTTTTATTCGCCCCTTCCGGGGCTTCGAGGTTGTGTAATCCAATCGCCATCGTTCGTTCCTCTATCCGACTATTCGTCGATAATTTTCACCAGATGCGGCACTTTCGCCACCATGCCGCGGATGGACGGGGTGTCCGGACGCTCCACGACCTGCTGCAACTTCGAGAACCCGAGGCTGCGCACCGTCACCTTGTGGCGTTCGGGAGTCGCAATCGAACTCCGGTACCACTTGATCTTGATCATCTTGGTATTTTCGCTCATTTCCGCTCACCTCACCGTTGAAAGCCCGGACAGGGTCAGATTTCTTCCGGACGCTTGCCGCGCAGGCGGGCGACTTCTTCGCGACTCCGCATGCGGTTCAGTCCGTCGAACGTCGCGCGCACGATGTTGTGCGGGTTGTTCGAGCCGAGCACCTTCGTCACCACGTCGCGCACGCCGAGCACCTGCATGATGGTACGGACGGCGGCACCCGCGATAACGCCTTTTCCTTCCGGCGCCGGCTTGAGCAGGACATGGCCCGCGCCATGGTCGCCGACGATCGGGTGCGGAACGGTATGGCCGCTCAGGGGAACCTGGATGAGATTCTTCTTCGCCGCTTCAAGGCCCTTGCGGATGGCAACCGGGACTTCCGCCGCCTTGCCGCTTCCGAAGCCCACGATGCCGTTGCCGTTACCGACCACGACCAGCGCGCTGAAGCTCATGTTCTTTCCGCCCTTGACGACCTTCGTCACGCGGTTGATGGAAATGACGGCGTCCTTCAAATCCAGACTGTCTGCATTGATTCGTTGCTGAGTTCGCATTGTCTTCCCTGTCACTTGCTGACACTACTAAAACTTCAGTCCCGCTTCCCGCGCCGAGTCGGCCAACGACTTGACACGCCCGTGGAACACATAGCCGCCCCGATCGAAGACGACCTGCTCGATACCCTTCGCCTTGGCCCGCTCCGCCAGGAGTTTGCCGACCGACACGGCCGCCGAGACGTTTCCGCCCGATTGCGCCCGGAGGTCTTTCTCGACCGTCGAGGCTGCGCACAACGTGGTGCCGCTCGCGTCGTCTATCACCTGAGCGTAGATGTGGTTCGTGCTGCGGAAGACGGCCAGCCGGGGGCGCTCCGCCGTTCCGCTCACTTTTCGGCGAATCCGCCGATGTACCGCTGTCCGCTTATCCAACCGTGACTTTTTCGCCATGATCTGACTCCAAACAAACTGAAAACCAACACTTCTAGTGAAAGCGACCTTACTTCTTGCCGCCCTTGCCGCCCGTCTTGCCGGCCTTGAGCCGGAGCACGCGATCCGCGTACCGGATGCCCTTGCCCTTGTAGGCGTCGGGCTTGCGCAGACGGTTCAATTTCGCCGCGACCTGACCGAGTTCCTGCTTGTCGATGCCCGTGAGGGTCAGCGTCACCTGGTACTGCGGAATTTGCTTCTGCACCTTTTCGATCTTGCAATCGATGCCTTTCGGCAGGTCGAACTCGACCGGGTGCGAATAGCCGAGGCTGAACAGCAGCGTCTGGCCCTTAACTTCCGCCTTGTATCCGACGCCCACCACGTCCATCTGCTGGGAGAACCCTTCGGTCACGCCTTTGACCGAGTTCGCCACCAGCGCGCGAACCAGACCGTGCAGCGCCGCGAACTCGTCGCCCGCCCGTTCGATGTGGAGCACGCCCGCATCCTGACGGAGCGAAATGCCGCCCGGAACCGGCGTCTTGAGCGCGCCCTTCGGACCTTTGACTTCGACATTATCCGCGCCGAGCGTCACGCTGACGCCCGAGGGAATTGAAATCGGCTTCTTACCAACTCTCGACATAGCAACCTACTTCGACGCATGCGGCCCGGTGGCCCGCACCGTCATTCGAAATTAGTAAATCTCACAGAGAATCTCGCCGCCGACATTGTCCTTGCGCGCCTGCTTGCCGCTCAGGATGCCCCGCGAGGTGCTGACGACGCAGAGACCCAAGCCGCCGAGAATTCTCGGAATCTCGTCCGAGGCGGCGTAGCGACGGCATCCGGGCTTCGACAGCCGGGCGAGGTGATTGATGACCGGTTCGCCCTTCGAACCATAGCGCAGGTAAATGCGGATCATCCGTTTCGGCGATTCGCCGGTGAGCTTGAAGTTGTTGATGAAGCCCTCGTCGCGCAACAGGCGAACGATTTCCAACTTGAGCTTCGAGAGAGGAACGTCCACCTTCTGGTGCTTCGCCGCACAGGCGTTCCGAATCCGGGTCAACATATCTGCAATCGGGTCAGTCATCCAAACCTCCAAAAATGCCGCCGCCGCGGGACGGGCCGTCCGGGACTAATTCGTTCTAAAAGGCATTCCGAAGTGGCGCAACAGGGCGCGGCCTTCTTCGTCGGTCTTTGCCGTGGTGACGATGCACACGTTCATGCCGCGAGACTTGTCGACCTTGGCGAAATCCACTTCCGGGAAGAGCAACTGGTCTTTCAGACCGAGCGTGTAGTTGCCGCGTCCGTCGAACGCCTTGCCGGAAACGCCGCGGAAGTCACGAACGCGCGGAAGCGCGATGGCGATCAGGCGTTCCAGGAACTCGTACATGCGATCACCACGCAGGGTCACCATTACGCCGATCGGGTCGTTTTCACGAAGCTTGAACGAAGCGATGGATTTCTTGGCGCGGGTCACGACCGGGTGCTGTCCCGTGATGGCGCCGAGTTCTTCGGCGGCCACTTCGAGCACCTTGGTGTTCTTGGTCGGGATGTAATCCTTCCCGATACCCATGTTGATGACGATCTTTTCAAGCTTCGGGACCGCCATCAGATTTTTGTAGGCGAAATCGCTGACCATTTTGGGCACGATTTCTTCGCGGTATTTGCTCTTCAACTTCGGCGTCATTGCCATCTCACCTTCTCGGGAAAAAACCTTCGGAATCGTTCGCTCGCCTGGCTCATGACCTAGCTGCGCTCGATGACCGAATCGCACTTCTTGCAGAACCGGTTCTTGGTTCCGTCTTCGTTCACCTTCATGCTCACGCGCGTCGGCTTGCCGCAACTCGGGCAGATCACCTGGACGTTGGAGATGTCGATGAGCGCTTCCTTTTCGACGATACCGCCATTTTCACCCCGTTGCGGATTGCGGCGGACGTGTTTTTGAATCTTCGCGACCCCTTCGACGAGGACTTTGCCTTCGCGGGGCTTCACCAATAGGACACGGCCCTGCTTGCCCAAGTCCTTGCCGGTGATAACCACCACGAGATCATTCTTGCAAACTTTTGCTTTGGCCGACATGTTCAGACTACCTCCGGCGCCAATGAAATGATTTTCATAAATTTCCGGTCACGAAGTTCACGGGCGACCGGGCCGAAGACGCGCGTTCCCACGGGATCCCAACCTTCGTTTCCGCGCTTGACGAGCACCGCCGCGTTCTGGTCGAACCGAACGTAGGTGCCGTCCTTGCGGCGGACTTCCTTGCGGGTACGGACGATGACGGCCTTGACGACCTGGCCCTTCTTCACGTTTCCGTCCGGCGACGCTTCCTTCACATTTGCCGTAATGATGTCGCCCACGCCGGCAACCAAGCCGGTGCTTCCGCCCAGCGGCATAATGCAGGAGATTCTTTTTGCCCCGGAGTTGTCGGCCACCTCCAGGATTGTTCTCATCTGAACCATAGCTCACGCTCCCTCAACAACTGACAAGTCACTCTCACACGCGACCGAACGGCCTTAGGCAGCCCGATGCACCACTTCCACCACGCGCCAGCGCTTGCGGGCCGACAGCGGACGGGTTTCCTCGATCCGCACCTTGTCGCCGAGCTTGCACTCAAGCTCGTTGTGCGCCATGAACTTCGCCCGACGGCGGACATAGCGCTTGTAGATCGGGTGCTTCACCAGCCGGTCCACGCGGACGATGACGGTTTTCTCCGTCTTGGCGCTGATGATGACGCCGATTTTCTCGGTGCGCCGCTTCTGATGATGGGCGACCGGGGTTTCCTGCGCTTCGGTTGCCTGTACGTTCGTATCTTGATCTGACATAGCCGCTCTTCTTCCCTACCAGATGTTCGATGTTGGAAGACTGAAAATCTTCAATCGAAGATCATAAATCACTGAAACTGTTCGTTTCGATTCCTAGACCGTCTCGACGCCCAGGGTCCGTGCCCGGAGCAGTGTCTGAACCCGGGCCAACTGCTTGCGCTCACCGGCAACCTTGCGCGCCGCTTCGACGTCGCCGAGGTTCTTCTTGAAGCGGAGCCGGAAGAGGTTTTCCCGGACTTCGGCTTCCTTTTCACGGAGTTCCTCCGTGGTCAATTCCCGCAACTGGGTCACATGCTTCATACCAGACCTCCCTCTTGCTCGGCGCGCGAGACAAACTTGACCTTGATTGAAAGCTTCTGGGCGGCCAAGCGCATCGCTTCGCGTGCCTGCTCTTCGCCGACGCCTTCCATTTCGAACAGAATCCGGCCCGGCTTGACCACGGCCACCCAGCCTTCGGGCGCGCCCTTCCCCTTACCCATACGGGTTTCAGCGGGCTTCTTGGTGATCGGCTTGTCGGGGAAAATACGGATCCACAGCTTCCCGCCGCGCTTGACCGAACGGGAAATCGCGATACGGGCAGCTTCAATCTCCTTGCTGGTGATCCACGCCGCTTCCATTGCCTTCATCCCGAACTGGCCGAAGGCAACCATTGCCCCGCCGCTGGCCATGCCGGAACGACGTCCGCGCTGCTGTTTGCGAAATTTGACTCGTTTTGGCGTTTTATACTCTGCCATGACTCGCTACTCCGGTAAGAACTGCCTGATTCAACCTATATCTACGGGCGACGCGCGGGACCCCGACGGGCTTCGAGAATTTCACCGCGGTAGATCCAGACCTTGATGCCGATGACCCCGTAGGTCGTGTGCGCTTCGGCGAACCCGTAATCGATGTCGGCGCGCAACGTGTGCAGCGGCATGCGACCTTCGAGATACTGTTCCGAACGGGCGATTTCCGCTCCGTTCAACCGCCCCGACACGCGGACCTTGATGCCCTGGGCACCGAACCGCTTGGCGCTTTCGAGCGCCTTGCGCATGGCCCGGCGGAACGCGATGCGCTTTTCGAGCTGCTGCGCAATCTGTTCGGCCTGAAGCTGCGCGTTCAGTTCGGGCTTCTGGATTTCCTGAATGTTGACGATCACTTCACGGCCCGTCTTGGCCTGCAACTCGCTCTTGAGCTTGTCGATCTCGGCGCCCTTGCGACCGATGATGATGCCCGGACGAGACGTGTGAATGATGATCTTGACCTTGTTCGCCGCCCGCTCGACGTCAATTCCGGCGACGCCCGCGCCTGCGAATTTCTTCTTGAGTTCCTTCTTCAACTCGAAGTCTTCCTTGACGAGTTGCGCAAACTCGGTGTCTTTCTTGGCATACCACGTCGAGTGCCACGAGCGGATCACGCCCAATCGAAAACCGTACGGATGTACCTTCTGACCCATTCGAGTTCCCTACCCCTCTACTTCGTTCGAGACATAAATCGTGATGTGGCAACTCCGACGCTGCTCGCGGTATGCGCGCCCCATTGGAGCGGGCCGCACGCGGCGACGAAACTTCGTCGGCCCCATATCGATGTAACATTTGTTCACGACCAACTCATCCACATCCACCGAAATGTTTTCCTGCTCGGCCAGATGGGTGGCGTTCGAAATCGCGGACCAGAGGACCTTGCCGATCGGCCCCGACGCTCGCTTTTCGCTGAGTCGGAGGATGGCCAACGCATCGCTTGCCTTCAGGCCGCGGATCTGGTCAATCACCAGGCGCGCCTTCTGGGGCGAACCTTTCACGTATTTTGCTACTGCACGGGCTTCCATAATTTTGCCTCACTCACCCCACTTCAAAGCTACCGTCGTTTGGCGGACTTCTCGTTCTTGTCGCCGGCGTGTCCCTTGAACGTCCGCGTCGGAGCGAATTCGCCGAGCTTGTGACCGACCATGTTTTCCGAAACGTAGACCGGGACGAATTTCTTCCCGTTGTGAACGGCGAACGTATGTCCGACCATGTCGGGAATGATCGTCGAACGACGCGACCAGGTCTTCACGACCCGCTTTTCACCCGTGCCGTTCAAGCGCCCGACCAGGTCGAGCAGCGGCTTGTCAATAAAAGGACCTTTTTTAACTGAACGCGGCATCTTTGCTGTTCCTCATCCGACTGTCGTCGAGACCGGCCCGGTTCAAGCCGGTCGCGACGGAATTCCTACTTGGTACGACGCTTGACGATAAACTTGTCCGTCGTCTTGTTGGTGCGGGTCTTGTAGCCGCGCGTCGGCTGGCCCCACGGGGTGACCGGGTTGCGTCCGCCGGACGTCTTCCCTTCACCACCACCCATCGGGTGATCCACCGGGTTCATTGCCACGCCGCGGACCGTCGGGCGCTTGCCCTTCCAGCGGTTCCGTCCGGCCTTGCCGATCGAAACGTTTTCGTGTTCGGTGTTGCCCACCTGACCGACCGTGGCATAGCAGACGATCGGAATGCGGCGGATTTCGCCCGAAGGCATGCGCAACTGGGCAAGGTCTCCGTCCTTGGCAATCAACTGGGCCTTGCTTCCCGCGCTGCGGGCGAGCTGGCCACCCTTGTGGGGGCGAAGTTCGATGTTGTGGACTTCCGTACCGAGCGGGATGTTCTTGAGCGGCAACGCATTGCCGATCACGATGTCCGCATCCGGGCCCGAAAGGAGCTTGGCGCCGATCTTGAGGCCGTTCGGGGCCAGAATGTAGCGCTTTTCGCCATCCGCGTAGTGCAACAGGGCAATTCGCGCCGTGCGGTTCGGATCGTATTCGATCGTCGCGACCGTGGCGGGAATCCCGACCTTGTCGCGCTTGAAGTCAACCACCCGGTAGAGCCGCTTGTGGCCGCCGCCGCGATGCCGAACGGTCAGATGACCGATGTTGTTGCGACCATTGGTGCGCGTCTTGCTTTCGGTCAGCGACTTGAGCGGACGCACCTTCGACAGTTCGTCGTTGGTCAGATACGTCTGGTAGCGTCGCGCCGGTGACGTCGGTTTTAAGGTTTTGATACCCATCGTTGCTTATCTCCTCACCACCGCTTAGACCGCCTCGCCGAATTCACCGACCGTCTGGCCCGGCTTCAGCGTCACGTAGGCTTTTTTCCAATCCGATTTCTTGCCGACCAGGCGACCGCGACGAACCGTCTTGCCCGCGTAGTGGGCCGTGCGTACGGCTGCGACTTCCACCTTGAAAATCTTCTGCACGGCTTCCTTGATCTGAATCTTGTTGGCCCGCGCGTCGACTTCCAGCGTCAGCACCTGACGCGTATCAGCCGTCTTTTCCTTCAGGTTGATCGCCTTTTCGGTAATGACAGGCGCCTTGATAATGTCCCAAATCGTCAACATAGTTCCCTCGCTTACGCCCCGAGAATCCGCTCGACTTCTTCGACCGCCCGCTTGCTGATCACGATCTGTTCGTGGCGCAGGATGTCGTAGATGTTGAGGCCATAGCCGTTGGTGTGTTTCACGGTCGGAAGATTCCGCGACGCGAGCACGAGATTGCGGTTGTCAATCGAATCGATCAGCAGCACATGGGTTTCACTCGTTCCGAGAGTCACCAACGCACCAGCCAACTGCTTGGTTTTGTGATCCGCCAGATCGAAGCTTTCCACGATCAGGAGTCCGCCCTCACGAAGCCGCTCGGAAAGCGCCGAGCGAATCGCGCCGTGGCGCTGCTTCTGCGGCATCTTGTATCCCCAGTCGCGGGGCTGCGGGCCGTGAACGTTTCCGCCGCCTTTCCAGAGCGGGGAACGGATGCTCGCGATACGCGCTCGGCCAGTTCCCTTTTGCTTCCAGAGCTTACGACCTGAACCCGAAACATCTCCGCGGGTTTTGGTGGCCGAGGTTCCACGGCGACCGTTCGCGCGGAATTCCTTGATGGCTTCCCAAATCAGGGCCTTGTTCAAGTCAGCGCCGAAAACCTTGTCGTTCAGGGCAAGCTCGCCGACCACTTCATTCTTCAGATTTTTGACCTTCACTACCGGCATATCCGACCTCAGCTCTACCCGCGCCGTCGCGCGCTTATTTCGATTTACGAATGACGACGTATCCGCCGTTGGGACCCGGCACCGCGCCGCGCACGAGCAACAGGTTCTTTTCGACGTCAATCCGGAACACATGCAGATTCTTGACCGTGCACTGTTCGACGCCCATGTGACCCGCCATCTTCGTTCCCGGAAATACCCGGGAAGGGAAGGCCGACTGTCCGATCGAACCCGGAGCGCGGTGGAACATCGAGCCGTGCGTCGCACGACCACCGCCAAAACCGTGGCGCTTGATGAAGCCCGCAAACCCGCGTCCCTTGGTCGTCCCGATGACGTCAATCTTTTCGTTTTCGGCGAAAAGGTCGACCAGCACCTTGGTTCCCACCGGCAGATCGTCCCCGGCCGTCACGCGAAATTCGCGGAGCAGGCGCGTCGGGGGCGTACCGCCACCGGTCTTCTCGAAGTGTCCGCGCAGGGGCTTGGTCACCCGTTTCGGCGTCTTGGCTTCCACGAAGCCGAGCTGGACCGCCTCATAGCCGTCCTTGGCCGAAGTTTTGCGCTGCACAACCACGCAGGGACCCGCCTGGATCACCGTCACGGGCACGACCGTACCGTTCGGCCCGAACACCTGCGTCATTCCGATTTTCTTTCCAATGATTCCGCCCACCATAACTTTACGTTCACCCTTCTATCGCCACATCTTTTGCGGAACTCGACGTTGCAACTCTTATTTGCGGTCCTTGACGAAAGCCTTGATTTCGACGTCCACGCCAGCGGGGAGGTCAAGCTTCATCAATGCGTCCACCGTTTGCGGCGTCGGATCGAGAATATCCACCAACCGTTTGTGCGTCCGGATTTCGAACTGCTCGCGCGACTTCTTGTCGACGTGCGGCGAACGGAGCACGGTGTAACGGTTCTTGACCGTCGGCAGCGGAATCGGGCCCGCCACATTGGCGCCCGTCCGTTTGGCCGTTTCGACGATTTCGGTCGTGGACTGGTCCAGCACCCGGTGATCGTACGCTTTCAAGCGAATGCGAATCTTGTCATTCATTGACTGCTACCCAGACTTATAAGGGGAAAAAGGAAGGCGGGAAGTAAAGTACAGGCTCGGCTTCCCGCCCTTCGCACTACTCGATGATGTCGGAGATCGTCCCGGCACCCACCGTCCGTCCGCCTTCGCGAATCGCGAACCGCAGACCCTTCTCCATCGCGATCGGCGCAATCAACTCCACCGAAATCGCCACGTTGTCGCCAGGCATCACCATCTCCACGCCTTCCGGCAACTCCGCCACGCCCGTCACGTCCGTCGTCCGGAAGAAAAACTGCGGACGGTATCCCTTGAAGAACGGCGTATGACGACCACCCTCTTCCTTCGTCAGCACGTACACTTCAGCCTTGAACTTCGTGTGCGGCGTAATCGTTCCCGGCTTCGCAATCACCTGTCCACGCTCGATGTCCTTGCGGTCCACTCCGCGCAGCAGCAATCCGACGTTGTCCCCCGCCTGACCCTGGTCAAGCAGCTTCTTGAACATTTCAACGCCCGTCACCACCGTCTTGCGCGTATCCCGGATTCCCACGATCTCGACTTCTTCCGAAACCTTCACGATGCCGCGTTCCACACGCCCCGTCGCCACCGTGCCACGGCCCGAAATCGAGAAAATGTCTTCCACCGGCATCAGAAACGGCTTGTCGATGTCGCGCGTCGGGGACGGAATGTAGCTGTCCACCGCAGACATCAACTCCAGAATCTTCTCTTCCCACTGCGCTTCGCCGTTCAGTCCGCCCAATGCCGATCCACGAATCACCGGAATGTCGTCACCAGGGAAATCGTACTTCGAAAGCAGTTCCCGGACTTCCAGCTCCACCAGATCCAGCAACTCGGGGTCGTCCACCATGTCGCACTTGTTCATGAACACGACCATCGCCGGAACTCCCACCTGACGCGCCAGCAGAATGTGCTCCCGCGTCTGCGGCATCGGGCCGTCCGTCGCCGCCACCACCAGGATCGCGCCGTCCATCTGCGCCGCTCCCGTGATCATGTTCTTGATGTAGTCAGCGTGACCGGGACAGTCCACGTGCGCGTAGTGACGCGTCTTCGTCTCGTACTCCACGTGCGCCGTGTTGATTGTGATCCCGCGCGCCTTCTCTTCCGGCGCCGCGTCGATCTGCGCGTATCCCTTCACCTGAATCTTCGGATTCGACTTCGCCAGCACCGTCGTGATCGCCGCCGTCAACGTCGTCTTCCCGTGGTCCACGTGACCAATCGTCCCGATGTTCACGTGCGTCTTACTGCGGTCAAATTTCTCCTTCGACATAACAGCTCCTCAAAAGATGGATAACAGATTTGGCGGCGACGTCGGTTACGCCGCGGTGCCCTTCACTTTGGCAATAATCTCTTCAGCGACAGACTTCGGCGCTTCTTCGTAGGCTTTGAAGTGCATCGTGTAGATGGCACGTCCCTGCGACATCGAGCGGAGGTCGGTCGAGTAGCCGAACATTTCAGACAGCGGAACGGCTGAAGCGATGATCTTCGTACCCGGACGTTCGTCGAAACTTTCGATGCGTCCGCGGCGTGAGCTCAAATCGCCCGTCACCGAACCCATGTATTCCTCGGGAACTTCGACTTCCACGGCCATGATCGGTTCGAGGAGAACCGGCTTGGCTTTCTTCGCGGCTTCCTGGAAAGCCATCGAGCCCGCGATCTTGAACGCCATTTCGTTCGAGTCGACTTCGTGGTAGCTGCCGAACACCAGTTCGACCTTCACGTCCACCACTTCGTAACCGGCGATGATGCCGCGTTCGAGCGCTTCCTTGATACCGGCTTCGATCGGGTTGATGAATTCGCGCGGAATCGCACCACCGACAATCTTGTTTTCGAAGATGAAGCCCGTTCCCGGCTCTTGCGGGTACAGTTTGATTTCGGCGTGACCGTACATACCGCGTCCACCGGTCTGGCGGACGAACTTTCCGACGCCTTCCGAGGCCTGACGGATCGTTTCGCGGTAGGCCACCTGCGGACGACCGACGTTGGCATCGACGTTGAATTCGCGCTTGAGGCGGTCAACGATGATTTCCAGGTGAAGTTCGCCCATGCCGGCGATCAGCGTCTGGTTCGTTTCGGGGTCGGTCTTGACGCGGAACGAAGGATCTTCCTGAGCCAGGCGACCAAGCGCCAGACCGAGTTTGTCCTGATCCTGACGGGTCTTCGGCTCGATGGCCACTTCGATGACCGGGGCCGGAAATTCCATCGCTTCGAGAATGATCGGGGCCCGTTCGTCGCACACCGTATCGCCGGTCACGACGTTCTTGAGGCCGGCAATGGCCACGATGTCGCCGGCATACGCTTCATCCAGTTCCTCGCGCTTGTTCGCGTGCATCTGGAGAACGCGACCGACACGTTCCTTGGTGTCTTTCGTCGAGTTCAGAACGTAGGAGCCACCCGACAGCTTGCCCGAGTAGATCCGGCAGAAGGCCAACTGGCCAACGTGCTTGTCGGTCATGATCTTGAAGACCAGACCCGAGAACGGTGCATCGTCAGCAGCGGCGCGGGTTTCGGTCTCTTCTGAACGAGGGACGATACCTTCAACGGCTTCGATTTCGAGCGGAGAGGGAAGAAAACGGATCACGCCGTCGAGCAACTGCTGGACGCCCTTGTTCTTGAAGGCCGTGCCACACAGGACCGGGACGATGTTCATCGCCAGGGTTTCACGACGGAAGGCTTCGCGGAGTTCCTCCATCGAGATATCGGCGCCTTCGAGGAACTTTTCAGCAATCGCGTCATCGACATCGGCTAAGGATTCGATCATCCGCTCGCGAGCGGCTTTCGATTCTTCGAGCAGTTCACCGGTCGGATCGGAGAAGACCATCGTCTGGCCCTTTCCGGCTTCGTCCCAGCGGATGGCCTGCATGGTGATGAGGTCAACCACGCCTTCGAACATATCTTCCGCGCCAATCGGGTGGTGAATCGGCACCGGCTTGGCATTCAGACGGGTACGGATGGAATCGGTGCTCTTGTAGAAGTCGGCACCCGCACGGTCCATCTTGTTAATGAAGGCAATGCGCGGAACGCCATACTTGTTGGCCTGCCGCCAAACCGTTTCGGACTGGGGCTGCACACCCGCCACCGCGTCAAACACCGCCACCGCACCGTCGAGAACGCGCAGCGAGCGTTCCACTTCAATCGTGAAATCAACGTGGCCAGGGGTATCGATGATGTTGATACGGTACTGATCACCTTCCTTGGCACCGCCAAGACGCCAGAAGCAGGTCGTCGCCGCCGAAGTGATGGTGATGCCGCGCTCCTGCTCCTGGACCATCCAGTCCATGGTGGCGGCACCTTCGTGAACTTCACCAATCTTGTGGTTCACGCCGGTGTAATAAAGAATGCGCTCAGTCGTCGTGGTTTTTCCGGCGTCGATGTGCGCCATGATCCCGATATTCCGATACCGACTGAGAGGAGCTTGCCGTGCCATAAATCACCTACGAATTGAAACCAACAACTTGAAGAAGAGGAAAACCGTTTCCGCTTACCAGCGATAATGCGCGAAAGCCTTGTTCGCGTCGGCCATGCGGTGCGTTTCGTCGCGCTTCTTGACTGCCCCGCCGCGAAGATTCGAAGCTTCGAGCAGCTCTCCCGCCAGGCGGTCAACCATTGTCTTTTCACCGCGTCCCCGCGAGTAATTGATTAGCCAGCGAATCGCCAATGCGTTGCCGCGGCGCTTCTGATCAACTTCGACCGGAACCTGGTAAGTTGCCCCACCGACCCGGCGCGAGCGGACTTCAACCCGCGGACGGACATTATCGATCGCCTTCTTGAAAACCTTGAGCGGATCATCCTCGGTCTTTTCGCGAACCGATTCGAGCGCACTGTAAAAAATGCCCTCGGCGACGGAACGCCGACCCTGGAGCATCAGGGAGTTGATGAACTTGGTCACGATCTCGCTGTTGTACACCGGATCGGGAATGATTTCTCTGCGTGCTGCAACTCTTCGTCTCGGCATAATGACTCACCTGATGGGGTTTACTTCTTGCCGCCCTTGGCACCCTTGGCCGGGGCACCCTTGCCGCCGTCCTTCGGACGCTTCGCGCCGTATTTCGAACGTCCCTGCTTCCGGTTCGCGACTCCGACCGAATCGAGCGTTCCGCGAACCACGTGGTAGCGGACGCCCGGAAGGTCTTTTACGCGACCGCCACGGATCAGCACGATCGAGTGCTCCTGAAGATTGTGACCGATACCCGGAATGTAGGTCGTCACCTCAATGCCGTTCGTTAGACGAACGCGGGCAACCTTACGGAGAGCCGAGTTGGGTTTCTTCGGGGTTTGGGTGTACACACGAGTGCAAACACCGCGCTTCTGCGGGCAACCCTGCAACGCCGGACTGCTGGTCTTGTATTTGACCTTTTCCCGCCCTTTGCGAACCAATTGACTAATCGTCGGCACGTTCAGTCTCCTTAGACAGCAACAGACACAGGGACATCCCCCAATTTAAGGAGGAAGCCAAAGAAAATGATTTCCGAAGTGAGCGCAAAACAATCCGAGAGACTGATACGGACTCGACTCGCGAACCCGTACGATGTGGGAAGTCCTACAAACGCTCTCGGCGTCGGGCTTTGCTGTGGCGTGCGTTTTGCTGGGAAGGACATTCCAACTGCGATGTCCGGATGTGCAACCTGCGAGTGGATGTTTCGCCGGTCTTTTACGCCACAATAACTGCCACTTCTCTTCATTTGTTCATCGCCAAAAGAAAGTTTCCAATGGCGAAACGCCGATATTAGGCGTCGAAGGTGCTTCTGTCAATACCCTTGTCAAAGTATTTTTCATGAGCAAATTGGTATGGGCTGTCCCGGACTCATGATGTAGGTTGAAAATATTATTCAAATCCTTTTCTTGGGCCACCTCTTCAATACTACCAAAAGAAGTTGCTCAAGATTCCTCCGTGAAGGGAGTGCTTTTTCAAATGACAGCCACAGTACTCGAAGAATCGACCGCGTCCCAGCCCGCCACCGGTTCCCTGCGCGAGCGCGCCGGTCAATTTTTTGCGACACTTCAAGACGAGATCTGCGCCGGAATCGAGTCCCTCGATGGTCAGGCCAAATTCCAGGAAGATCTATGGCAACGCGAGGGAGGAGGAGGGGGCCGCACCAGGGTCATCACCGACGGACGGGTCTTTGAAAAGGGCGGGGTCAATTTTTCATCCGTCCACGGCGTCATGCCCGAGAAGCTGGCGGCCCGAATGGTGGAAGGCGAGGATCGGACGTTCTTCGCCACCGGCGTTTCCCTGGTCATCCATCCGCGAAACCCGATGATTCCCACTGTTCATGCCAATTTCAGGTATCTCGAACAGGGATCAAGCGCCTGGTTTGGCGGCGGTGCCGATTTGACGCCCTACTATCCGTATCCCGAGGATGCCGTGCATTTCCACACCGTCCTCAGAGGCGCCTGCGACGAGCATTCCCCCGAGTACTATCCCCGTTTTAAAAAATGGTGTGACGAATACTTTTTCCTCCCGCACCGCAACGAAACCCGCGGGATGGGGGGCATCTTCTTCGACTACCTCAAGGGCGAAAACGGAAATCTGGAGCCGGTCTTCGACTTTGTGAGATCAGCCGGCCGGGCATTTCTCCCGGCCTACCTCCCGATCGTCGAGCGACGCCAGCATGAAAGCTCCGGGGAAACCGAACGCGACTTCCAGCTCATCCGGCGTGGTCGCTATGTCGAGTTCAATCTCGTTTATGACCGCGGAACGGTTTTCGGCCTTGAGACACGGGGACGGACCGAATCCATCCTCATGTCGTTACCGCCCCTTGCAAAATGGGTGTATGACTACCACCCGGAACCCGGTTCACGGGAAGCCGAAGCCATGACGTTCTTCAAGCCCCATGACTGGCTCGGCATCGAGTAGTCGGTGCTTCCTCACATTCGGCCCCGTCCGCGTCACCCCGTTCTTCGGGGTTTACACGGGCGGGGCCGATGCCTTGCGGGTGTTTTGGAGGGCGATCAGGCGGTCCGGGAAATCCGTGATGATTGAATCGACGCCACAGGCGATCACGCGTTCCATGTCCGCGACGGCATTGACCGTCCAGACATTGACCGCGTACCCGCGACGATGGGCCGCGCTCACCATTTTTTTGGTGACGACGGCGTGATTCGGGTGAAGCGCCTGGGGTTTGAGAAGGGTGCGGACTGGAAGCGGGCGGAGAAAAAGCGGTGGCTTCGCCTCATACAGATAGGCGATTGGAATTCGTGGGTCCAGACGTCGCATCCGTCTCAGAACAAACGGGTTAAAGGAGGATACGATCGCCCGGTCATAAATATCGGCCCGCCGGATCAATTCCGCGACGCCGATTTCCTCTCCCCGGGTTTTGGTCCCCCGATTCTTGATTTCGATGTTGATCGAGGCCCTGGCGGGCAGCCGGTCAATGACCTCTTCGAGCGTCGGAATGCGTTGTCCCGCATATGCTTCGCTGAAAAAACATCCGAAATCAAAAATTTGCAATTCGGGGAGGGTCAGGTCCGCCACCAGGCCGTGACCGTTCGACGTTCGATCAACCGTTTCGTCGTGGATCACGACAATCTCACCCGATGCACAAGCCTGTACGTCGAGTTCAATCCCGCTGGCGCCCATTTCATAGGCGAGTTCAAAAGCAGCGTGGGTGTTTTCGGGGGCGTGCCCTCGCGCGCCGCGGTGGGCGATGACGGAGGGGAATTTGTCGGAACGCGGCATGGCGAGACGGAAAAAGCTCGGAACAAGTCCGTTGCAAAGACGGAACCCGTGTGTATACTCACCGACAGCTTATTGAATGTCTTGTAACGGCAAGACGGATTACGTAATCCAAAGTTCCACTTCCCCACGAAATGGAATCCGTTCTCCCACCTCACCACATCGCGTTGTGACAGAAGCCCCCAAATCCCACCGGGGGCTTCTCTACGTTTGCGACTTTTTTGAGTGTCGCCAACCTGTTTTCGATTAAGCCGCCGCGCTCGCGGGGCTGTCGTCATGGATATCGACTTCGATCAGGCCATGTCGGTACAGCGCATAGCCGCTCGGCGTACTGGCGATCACCGACTGGATGCCGCGATTGGCAAACCAGCGCTGCCAGTGTTCGAGGTCGCGATAACCCTCGGACTTCTTGCTCTTCACGAACGTTGAAAATCGATTCTCTTCAGAGATGTGGACCTGTCCCATTGAATTACCCTCCGATGTTCAGTGCAGGTAGTTGGGGCGATGTCATGGCCGCCACCGAAACGTGTGCCGCCAGCTTTTCCGCAATTGAGCGGAAGGCCTTTGCCTGTAGGCTGTCGGGGTCGCCAACGACGACCGGTACGCCGATGTCACCGCCCTCACGGACGTTGATGCTCAGGGGAACTTCGCCTAAGAAATTGGTTTCGAACTCTTGCGCCATTTTTTCACCGCCCTTGCGCCCGAAGATGTAAATCGGCTCGGGAACGTTCGGGTGAGTGAAATAGCTCATGTTTTCGACGATACCGAAGATCGGCACGCCGACCTGTCGGAACATATTGAACGCCTTCCGGACGTCGGCGAGTGCGACTTCCTGCGGCGTCGTTACCAAAACGGCTCCCGAGACCGGAACGAGTTGCGCCAGGCTCAACTGGACGTCGCCGGTGCCCGGAGGCATATCCACCACCAAGTAATCCAAATCACCCCACTCGACATCGCGGAGAAACTGCTGAACGACACCGTGGAGCATCGGTCCACGCATAATCACCGGCTTGTCGCCGCGATTGATGAGACCGATCGACATGAATTTCACGCCGTGCGCCTCGCGCGGAATGATCTTGTTGCCACGAACCCGTGGCTCTTCGATGACTCCGAGCATGATCGGCACGTTCGGGCCGTAGACATCGGCGTCGAGCAAGCCCACCCGGGCATTCAGCTTTCCGAGCGCGACCGCAAGATTGACGGCGACCGTCGATTTGCCGACGCCCCCCTTGCCCGAACTGACGGCAATAATGTTTTTGACACCGGGAATCGCTTCCCGTTCCGGAACCCCGCGACCTTTCGGCACTTCCGCGTCCATCTTGACGTCCACTTTGGTAACGCCGGGGATTGCCCCGACCACCTCGCGGGCTTCGTGCTCAAGCTGCGACTTGACCGGACACGCCGGAGTCGTCAGCACAAACCGAAAAGCCACTTCTCCGCCACGAATGACAATGTCGCGGATCATCCCGAGGCTCACCACGTCCCGGTGAAGATCAGGGTCCTTCACCGCGCGCAAGGCTTCGAGAATGTGTTGTTCCTGTAGGTTCGCCATCGTTTTCACTTCGCCTTCTTCGTAACCTTCAGTCGCACCGTCGTCTGAACGGCGGCCTGTGCCGCTTCCGCCTTGGGCGGAAAAACGCGATACGCGCACACGGCATCGCCACCGGCGATTCGCTGCTCACGGATGATCTCTCCACCGAGCAACGCTTCGTACAAACGCTTTTCCTGCTGACAAAGTTGGGGGAATTCCTGCGCAACGGAAACAGTCGGACAATTGCGCTCAATCAAATGGAAAGAACCATCAGGCAGGGCGTGGTATTCCGCTAAATATCCGCGATCAACCAAAAACTCTGCGAGTTTTGCCACACGCTGGGAAAAATTCAGTCCGGCAAGCTGGGGTTCCAGGAGACTGAGGGTTTCCTCCGCTCGCTGACTGATGACTTTCAGGACGCCCTTCTCGCCGAAGCACTGACGTGTCATGCGTAAAACGTCCTTGGCCAGCACGTCGTAACTCTTCGGGAACAGGTCTTCCGCCCTCTCGGTCAGAAAATACACATGGCAGGGCCGACCACGTTCCTTCCACTCCGCCCGATACCCGACATAACCATGCTTTTCAAGCAATTCCAAGTGTCGTCGAATGCCGACTTTCGTCAACTTGAGTTCCGTCGCCAGACAATCCGCCGTCATTTCACCACGGGTTTTCAGAAGGTGAACGATTTCATTGCGACGCTCTTTGAGCAGTGTGGGGTTGATTGCCATTTCGTCACCGACTATACGCCGTCACCGACATGTGTCAATAAAAAACTAAAAAATTACTAAAATACTTAAAGAATGGTTCTGTTCTCCCCATAGCCAACGATCACACGAAAAATTCGTTCCAATAAATCTTCACAGCTGAATATTAAAAAATCATTAATGTAATTAAAAGGACTTGAATAAAAGAAAACGCCGACCATCTGAAAAGACGGTCGGCGTTCGCGGACAGGTGAACGGCAAGGGCCGCTATTCGGCTTTGCGACGCAGAAACGCCGGTGTTTCAAAGCTTTCGGGGTCGGCCGGCGCGGGGGGCATCGGACGAATAATGGTCGGCGAGGGGAATCCGGTTCCGGAGACCGCCGCCGTGGACTGCATCTGCGGCGCGGTCCCAGCCGCCTGCGCCGTCTGCTCAAAACCGGTGGCAATGACGGTGATCTTCATATCGCTCTGCATCCGCTCGTCGATCACCGCGCCGAAGATGATGTTTGCCTCGGGATGGGCCGCCTTCTGGATGATGGACGACGCTTCATTGACTTCGAACAAGGTCAGGTCGCTGCCGCCGGTGATATTGACGAGCACACCCTTCGCGCCTTCAATGGACGCTTCTTCAAGCAGCGGGCTCGCGATCGCCCGCTGGGTCGCCTCAAGCGCGCGCGTCTCTCCGCCGGCCTGTCCGGTCCCCATCAGCGCGATACCGGAACCGCGCATAATTGTCCGTACGTCCGCAAAGTCGAGGTTGATGAGCCCCGGCACGGTGATCAGGTCGGAAATGCCCTGAACCGCCTGCCGCAAAACATCGTCGGCCAACTTGAAAGAATCGGCGAGCGACGTCCCGCGGGCGACCGTGGTCAGCAGTCGTTCGTTCGGAATCGTGATGATCGTATCGACGCACTCGTGCAGTTCGGCAATCCCCCGCTCGGCGTGGCTCATGCGCTTGCGGCCTTCGAAACCGAACGGCTTGGTCACGACGGCAACGGTCAGGACGCCAAGTTCACTCGCCAGTCCGGCCACGATCGGCGCGGCTCCGGTCCCGGTCCCGCCACCCATGCCGGCGGTAATGAAGACCATGTCGGCCCCCTCGAGGGCGTCGATGATCTTGTCGGTATCCTCAAGCGCTGCGTCGCGACCAATATCAGGATTGGCCCCGGCCCCCAGTCCCTTGGTCAGCTTGCTTCCGACCTGAATCTTGACCGCGGCCTTGGAAAGGCTCAGCGCCTGCATATCGGTGTTGATGACCAGGAACTTGATTCCCTCAATACCCGATTCGATCATGCGGTTGACGGCGTTGCTTCCGCCGCCGCCGACCCCGATGACCTTGATATTCGCGCCTGTTGAAACGATGTTATCCACGAATTCCAGCCTCAACGGTGTATCTGATGAACGCTTACCCTCGACGCCCATTGTATGTATTGCCTCCTGATGGGGGCGACCCCCTTGCACGTATGAATGAATCCGAAAAAAATGATAGCCCTGTTCCGATGCGTTCAGCGCGGGACTCCGGTCGATGAAAAGATATTCCTGATACCGACCAACAATTCGCGCCACCGCGTCGGCTTCTGCCGCAAAAAACTCTGGTGACGCTGCCGTGCCCCATGCAACGTCAATCCGATCAACGTTGCATATTCCGGGCTTTCAAGATCGCCCGAAATTCCATCCAAACCAAGTGTGGCACCGACTCGAACCGGAACATCCAGCATCCGTTCGGCCAACTCCGGGATTCCGGAAAGGAGACTGCCCCCTCCCGTCAGAATCAGACCGCTCGAAAGCTTCCGCTCGAAACCGCTGCGCCGAATTTCCTCTTGAATCTGAAGGAAAACCTCCTCCGCCCGCGGCTGGAGGATGTCGCACAAAAGCTGCCGCGAGAGTGCCCGAATCCGTCCTCCGGAACTAGCCACATCGAACGTTTCTTCCCGCTCGTGATGATGCAGCAAGGGTGCGAAGGAACAGCCGAAAGCCCTCTTGATCCGCTCCGCTTCAGGGACGGAAGACCGCAGACCGACCGCGATATCGCTGGTGAAGTGGGCGCCGCCGAGCGGGAACATCGCCGTGTGGCGAACAGCCCCGCGTTGATAGATCGCGAGACTGGTAATTTCCCCGCCAATATCGATAAGGGCTGCCCCGTATTCACGTTCTTCTTCTGTGAGAGTGGATTCCGCCGCGGCGAGCGACCCAAGCGTGAGGTCGTCCACAATCATACCCAAGCGGTTAACGCTTGTCACGATATTTTGCGTCGCTGTGATAGGCGAAGTCACAATATGTATGGTGGCTCCGAGCCGCATCCCCAACATACCGAGTGGATCGCCGATCCCGTCCTGCTCGTCAACGACGAATTCCTGGGGCAAAACCTCCACAATACTGCGGTCCGACGGCAGGCTCACCGCACTTGCCTGCTCGATGACCCGCTGAACGTCGGGAGCGGTGATTTCGCGATTCCGATGCGAAATCGCCACCACCCCCTGCCCGTTGTAACTCTTCACGTGCATCCCCGAAAGACCAGCATGCACGGTGTCGATTTCGACTCCCGCCATCTGTTCGGCATCCGCAATGGCATGGCGAATGCTCTCCTCCGCCGCTTCGATATTGACGACCACGCCCTTTCGAACGCCACGCGACGACACATCGCCATATCCGGCGACCGTCCAGCGATCGCGATCAGGCACGGGCAGCGCAATCAGCGCGCGCACCCGCGTCGATCCGATATCGAGGCTGGCGATGTAGGAATGCGCTTTCGGCATCGGTCATCTCCTTTCCGTCCGGCGCGGCACCGGCGACGGACGCGACGTGGCATTTCCCTTTGAAACCGACGGAGTAGCCGTCGGCGAATGAGCCGCCGGACGCTCCACCGACGACGCGCCCTCACCATCGAACCGCAATGAAATCTGCGCCGGATTGACGGCGCTCACAAAGGTCAGGCGGGACGCCTTCTGGGCCAGATTCGGATCCGTGAACTTGATGCGTTCAAGCGCCGCCGCATCGTGATTTTGCAGGGCATCCACCACGTCGAGCGCCTGAACGAGCCGCGCCCGGTAATCTTCCCCACCGAGCTGAATCACCACGCGGGTCCCGGTCAACTGCACCCGGACATCCTCGGCGCGCGAAAGATCGACCGATTCGAGTCGTCCGGCGAGCTTCGGCTCGCTGCTGTCGAGCGCCCACATCAGGTTCTTGTACACCTTGATGCGTTGCCGGTTTTCCTCCCGCCCCGCATCGGCGCGGTCGGTTGAAAACCCGATGGCGATGGCCTGCGGAATGCCATCCGTCTGGGGGTCGTAATTGCCGAGCACCACGCCTTCCTCATCCAGCCAGGCCATCTCGGAGCGCCCTTCGATGCGGGCCAGCACCACCGGCTTCCGCTCCTCGACCGTCACCCGAACCGTATCCGGAAGCACCCGCGTCACGGTCGCCCGGCGAATGCGCGTCACGGTTTCAAGCCCCTTCTGGACATC
>JAAFHI010000126.1 GCA_013298335.1 Actinomycetota bacterium | reverse complement strand
GGAACTCCGCGAAAAAATTCAAAGTCTTTTAAGTAGTAAGGATGAAACGACCTCCGCCTTTACCGTCCGGCGGCGGAACAGCTACCTCGGACGCTGGCTCAAGCATTCCGGCTGGTATCCCGACCGGCAGTTGCGGCTCTACCGGCGCGGCGGCGGGACGTGGCGGGGTGATTACGTCCACGAGTCGTTCCAGCCAAACGGCCTGGTCGGTCGTCTCGACGCCGATCTGCTCCATTTTTCGGTGGCCAGTCTCGCCGAGCACCACGCGCGGATGAACCGCTACACCGACCTCGCCGTGGCGCAGCTTCTTCAGAAAGGCGCAAAAATCCCGGCGTGGCGGGTCTGGCTGCTTCCCCCGCTGACGTTTCTGAAGGTTTTCCTGCTGAAACTCGGATTTCTGGACGGCTTTCCCGGCTTCTGCGTCGCGTGGTTTGCGGCGCACTACGTGTTTTTGAAGTACGGAAAGGCCAGGACGAGGGGTCGGGAATCAGGGATCAGGAATCAGGGGTGAGAGACCACCTTCAGGCGCGTTCAACCGGCCACACCCGATTCCTTTCACCCTAAAATTTCAACTTCCGGCGGCAGGCGATTTGGCATCCGGCTTCGCGGCATCGGGTTTGGGCGCCGCTTC
This sequence comes from Actinomycetota bacterium, assembly GCA_013298335.1. Lineage (GTDB taxonomy): Bacteria > Acidobacteriota > Blastocatellia > Chloracidobacteriales > Chloracidobacteriaceae > JAAFHI01. The sequence continues at coordinate 7,117 of JAAFHI010000126.1, read as the reverse complement.
AGGCTTGGCTGCTTCAGGCTTGGCTGTGTCGCTCGCGCCGGAGTCACCCTCTGATTTGGATTCCTTCGCTTTCGAGCCCTTCTTCGACTCGGCGCCGCTTTTGGCGTAGTCGTTGATGTACCAGCCGGACCCCTTGAACGTGAAACTCGGCGCGGAAATCTCGCGGGAAAGTTTGTTCTTGCCGCACTCGGGACACTTCTTCAGAGGCTTGTCGTCGATTTTCTGGATGGCTTCGACGGTTGCGCCGCAGTTGGCGCAGGCATATTCGTAAATCGGCATCGTTCCTGAACTCCTTGATTCAAAACCGTTTTTCTTGATTCTTTAAAATAAGAAACCCGAGCGGAAATGCAAGCATTTGGAGTCTGGGGAGTCTGGGGAGTCTGGGGAGTCTGGGGAGTCTGGGGAGTCTGGGGAGTCTGGGGAGTCTGGGGAGTCGAGCGGACTTTTTAGACTATTCAACGTCAAGTCTTTTTTGCCGAATCCGTCTCAATTTCGACTTTCTTCAAACTTCATCGTTCATCATTCATCGTTTTTCCCCGACTCCCAAGACCCCCAAGACCCTCAAGACTCCCGAGACTTCCAGAAATCTTCTTCCAGTTCGGAAAAGGCCGCGACTGCGCGCAAGACGTGCGGCAGATCGGTGACTTCGGCGGCGGTGACGGTGGTCGTGACGACGACCGCGTCCATTCCGGCACGGCGGGCGGCTTCGATGCCCGCGGGGGCGTCCTCGAAGACGAGGCAACCGGCGGGGGCGACGCCCATGCGTTCGGCGGCGGCGAGGAACATGTCCGGGTGGGGCTTGCCGTTTTTCACGTCGGCGGCCCCGATCACGGTCGTGAGGCGGTCGGCGAGGCCGAGGCCAGCGAGGGTGAAGGCGATATTGGCCGGGCCAGCGGCGGTGGCGAGCGCATAGGGGACACCCGCCCGGTCGGCCCGGTCGAGCAGTTCGAAAAATCCGTCCACCGCGCGCAGATGCGGGGCGTAGTACTCGCGATAGAGCGATTCCTTGCGGTCAGCGAGTGTCGTGATTTCAGTCTCGGGAAGGTCCGCGCCGAGCAGTTCGCGGAAGATTTCGGGGTTGGTCTTCCCCGCCGTCCGGCGGCGGAAGGCGTCCATGTCGAGCGAAATGCCGAGGGATTCGAGCAATCCGGCCCACGCCCGGTCGTGAAAGGCCATGTTGTCCACGACGGTGCCGTCCATATCGAAAATCAGTCCGTTGAAGCGCATAAAAAAGTGTGCCCGGCCAGCTCACGGGGAGCGGACCGGGTGGGAAAGAAGACCGGTTCAGGTGGTTTTCAGCGTCCGCGGGTGATTTCGACCCGGGTTTGAAAACCGCCGCTGTTGTCCGACAGGTCGCCTTCGTTGACGCTCAGGAAAAGTTTTCCGCTCCGCTGGGCGACGAATTCGCGCGAACTGCCGATGAAGATGAAGTCGTTGTTGTCGTCGCCGATGACCGCGATGAGCGCGCCCGTCGGACGGCCCGGCATGAGTTTGTTCGGATCTTCGGCCTCAATGCCGTCGGGCGACGATTCCTGACGGGCGTTGAGTTTCACGCGACCGTCGGCGGTAATCCGGATGCGGTCGCCGCGTTTCACGTCGATTTTGGCGTAGGACCAGTCCTCTTTCGCTCCGACGGTGATGGTCTGGATGTTGGCCGACGGCGGACCGCCGGGACCGTCGTTGTCGGGCCGATTTTCAGAGGGCGGCACGGTTGGGCGGTTGTCCTGCGGGACGGGCTGCGTGGCGTCGGGCCGGTCGTCGGGTACGGTACCGGGCTGCCGGTTCGGATCGTTGTAGCCGCCCGAATTTGCCCCTTCGGTTCCGTTCGGCAGCGGACGTCCGTCGAATTCGACGCTGTCGATGTCGTCAAGGGCGATAACGGCCCTCGTATCAGGGGATGATCGCTCATACACGATGGTGAACCGCCGGTTTTCGTACCGGACGATCTTGCCGGTCACCGTCTGACCGTTTTTCAGGCGGATCGTGTCGGCGGACACGGCGGCAACCATGCAGCCGCCGAGCAGCACCGCCGCCGTCGGGCGGACCATCCACTTTCGAAGTACTTGAAACGTCATAGACGACCTCAACCGGATTCTGAAGATTTTCGAAGCAACTCGTGACAGCGCGGGAATTGTGGAACGCCGTGCGGCGCAAGCCTGTCGCAAGCACCGGATGGATGTCAATCGGAGCCGCGGGCGTTGCCTTTTTGCCGGGTCCTGACTCTTTTCATTAAAATTTGAAGTGCGTTGACAATCGACGGCAAAATTCTGTACCAATCAGCCACCATATCAATCTGTTCCCGTACGCATTCCGGCCCCGGCCTCTTCTCCGATCCGTGCCGCCTCCGGCCCCGCGCCCGCTCCGCCTCCCCACCCTTTTCCCTCTGAAAACCCGGGAAATCAAGGACCTGTCATGAAAAAATCGCCGTTCTTCCGCTCCCACCGCCCGTTGCGCCGTGCCGCGCTGGTTTTCGGGTGCATCGTCGCCCTTTGTACCGGGTTCACCGTCTGGTCACACCGGGCTGCGCAGGCGGATTCGCCCACCCGAACCGGAAAGTCGACCAGCCGCGCCCAGGACTCCTCCGGCCCAATGACCTACGGAGAAGCACAGACCGTCGGGCAGGGAACCACGGTTTCGGTGGCCGACCTGATGGCGACCGAGAAGAAGCGTCCGCGTTCGAAGGATGAGACCGAACGCTTTACCAAGAATGAGTACGAATTTTTCATGGAGCGGCGGGGCACACTGAGGCAAAACCCGGCTTCACCGCTCACGGCGACCTGGCCGCCGACCGATCCCGAACCGGCAACGGACGTACAATCCGCCACCACTCCGATTCGCAATACACCGCAGACCGTCGGACGCAACTTTCTCGGCGTTTCCCGGACCGAATCCGGCGGGTTTACGCCGCCCGACTCCCACGGCGCGGTTGGCCCCACACAAGTCGTGGTGGCGGCGAACGTCTTCATGAAATCGTTCAACAAGGCGACCGGCGACCCGGACGGCGTGCTCAACCTGAGTCTGAGCACCTTCTTCAGTTCGGTGAGCGGCGGGGCCGGCCTGAGCGACCCGCGGGTGAAATTTGACCCGATCAGCCGGCGGTGGTTCGTTTCGATCATCACCACCTCCTCGACGAACCGGATTCTGCTGGCGGTCAGCAGCGGTCCGGACATCACCAGCGCCTCCAGCTTCACCTTTTTCTCCTTCGCCGCAACGGACGGCGGCGGAAGTGAAACCCAGACGCCGTTTGCCGACTACGACACGCTCGGCATCGACGCCAGGGGCATTTACATTTGCGTGAACATGTTCAACACGGCGGGGAACGCGCTGCTCGGCGCGACGGTGTTCGTGCTGAATAAAGCGAATCTGCTTGCCCCGAGCCCGACGGTGACGGTAACGGCCTTCCGGCAGTTGAACAACGGCAGCGGCCCCGGGCCCTCGACGCCCTATGTCGCGGACAACCCCGACCCGGCGGCAACCGAGGCCTACCTGATCGGGCCGGACAACGTGTCGCTCGGCCTGCTGGTCCTCCGGCGCATCACGGGCGCAGATACCGCGACACCGGCAATTTCCGGCAATCTCAATGTCACCGTTCCAGCCACCGCCGCCCCGATCAACGTCCCGGTACAGGGGCGGACCCAGGCATCCCTCGATTCACTCGACGACCGGTTGTACGAAGCGAAGGTTCGCAACGGACGGCTCTGGACGGCCCACAACATTCAGGTTGACGCCACCGGCGTCGCCTCCGCCACCGGCGGCCGCACCGGTTCGCGGTGGTACGAAATCGGTACCCTCTCGACGACACCGACGCTCATTCAGTCCGGGACGCTCTTCAGCAACGCGGCGGTGAATCCCGACTTCTTCTGGATTCCCTCGATCGGCATTACCGGGCAGGGCCACGCGGCCCTCGCGTGCAGCGCGGCGGGCGCGGCCCGCTTCACCGATATCGTCTATGCCGGACGTCTGAGCGGCGACTCGCCGGGCACGCTCCGCGCACCGACGACCGCCGTAACTTCGACCAATTCCTACACCCTGACCGCCAGCCGGTGGGGCGACTATTCGCACGTCGCGACCGACCCCAACGACGACATGACGATGTGGACATTTCAGGAATACGCGCCGTCGGCGACGGAATGGGGCGTGCGCGCGGTCCAGCTCGTGGCGCCGCCGCCGGCCACCTTGACCGGCATTTCACCGACTTCGGCCACGCAGGGCCAGACGCTCAACATCACTGTCAATGGAACCTCGACGAATGGTTCCGGATTCTACAACCCGCCCGCGCCGTTCCCGAACAAGCTCGCCGCCAACTTCGGAACCGGCGTGACGATCAACAGCGTCACCTTCAACAGCCCCACGCAGGCCGTTTTCAACGTCACGGTTCAGGGCGGCGCGGCGACCGGCGTCCGCAACGTCACGGTCACCAACCCGGACGGCCAGGCGACGACCGGCAACAACCTCTTCACCGTCAACACCGGGTGCGCCACCCCGATCAGCGTCAGTCCGACGACGCTTCCCGGCGGTGTCACGAACGTGCCCTATTCCGCCCAAACCGCCAACGCCACCGGCGGCGCGACGCCCTACACTTTCACCCTCGCGACCGGCGCGCTTCCCACCGGGCTGACCCTGTCGAGCGGGGGCGTGATTTCAGGCACGCCGACCGTGGCCGGGACCTTTTCCTTCACGGTCCTCGCCACTGACAACGCCGGCTGTACCGGCGCGACGACCTATTCCGTCACCATCGGTTCGCCCGTTCTCGCTCAGGGGTCAGTCACGATCACGACCGGCAACAACCTCATCGAGCCGAACGAGTGCAATTCGCTCACGATTCCGCTCTCGAATGGCGGAACAGCCGATGCCACGGGCGTCAGCGCGACGCTTACGAGCAGCACGCCGGGCGTCACGATCTCGGTCGCGAATTCAGCCTACCCGACCCTCGCGGCGGGCGGCGCCGTCCAGACCAATACGACCGCGTTCCAGGTTTCGACCGGTAATTCAATCGCCTGTCTTTCAACCATCAACTTCACGCTGAACGTGACCTACATCGGCGGTTCATCGACATTCAACTTCACTCGAACCGTCGGTCAGCCGCCGGGGACGAACTACATCTTCACTCCGACCACCGGCGCGACGATTCCGGGCACCCCCGGCGCGGGCACGCTCGTACCCGGCACGCAGGACGATGACGCCGTGGCGCCCTTGCCCCTTCCGGCATTCGCTTTTTCGGTCTACGACACGCCGGTTTCATCCATGACCGTCGACACCAACGGAAATATTCGAATCAACGGCGTGGGAGTGAGTTCGGTCACAAACGGCAATCTTCCTTCGGGCACCTTCCCCGCCGGATCGCCGGTTCTGCTGGCTTACTGGGACGACCTCGACATGTCACCGAGTGTCACGACTGGCGGCGGCATCTTTACCCAGACCGTCGGGACCGCGCCCAACCGCCAGTTCGTGGTGGAATGGCGGGCGCGCCACTGGATCAACGCCCAGACGCTCGGTGCGGTCGATACCAACTTCGCGATTGTCTTCAACGAAGGCAGCAACCGGTTCAACTACGTTTACGCGCTGACCGGAGCTGGCGCGTTCGTCAACGGCGTCAGCGCGACCGCCGGGGTCCAGGCGGACACGACCGGGTCCACCTTCACCCAGTTTTCCGCCAATACGGCCAGTCTTTTCGCCGGCCAGAAACTCGACACTTCATTCGCCCCAAGTGTCTGTACTCCCGGATCGGGCGGGTGCGCCGTGACCTGTAGTTATTTGGTCGCACCGACCAGCGCCTCAATTCCGGCCAAGTCGACCACCGGTTCAATTACGGTGACGACGACCGCCGGGTGCGCGTGGACGGCAACCAGCAACGCGTCGTGGCTGACGGTTCTTTCCGGCGCGAGCGGAACGGGCAACGGAACAGTTCAAATCCGGGCCGCTTCCAATGAAAGCGCGACGCCACGTTCGGGTACGCTGACGGTCGCAGGGCAGACCGTGACTCTCAATCAACCGCGCCCGAACGCCTCGACGCCGGGTCAGTTCCGTCCGTCGAACGGCTTCGTCTACATCCGCAACACCAACGACACCGGGATCGCCAACGCCGAATTCTTCTACGGCACAGCGGGCGACGTCCCGGTCGCGGGCGACTGGAATGGTGACGGGACCGACACCATCGGCATCTACCGCAACGGCACGTTCTTCCTGAGAAACTCCAACAATTCCGGGTTTGCCGACATTCAGTTCCCCTTCGGCGCGGCGGGTGACATTCCCATCGTCGGCGACTGGGACGGCGACGGCGTGGACACGGTCGGCATCGTCCGCGGGAACACGGTCTTCCTGCGGAATTCAAACACCGCCGGAAACGCCGACATCCAGTTGGCTTACGGCGTCTCGACCGACATCTTCATCACCGGTGACTGGAACGGCGACGGCATCGACACCATCGGGTGCTTCCGCCCGACGAACGGCTTCGTCTACATCCGCAACACGAACACGACCGGCATCGCCGATTTCGAGTTCTTCTATGGGACCGCGGGCGACAAGCCGGTGACCGGCGACTGGAACGGCGACGGAATCGACACCATCGGGATTGTCCGCGGCAACCAGTGGTTTTTGAGAAATTCGAACACCAGCGGCTTCGCCGAGATTCAGTACTTCTACGGCACCGACACCGACGTGCCGATTGCCGGTGACTGGGACGGACAACCGTAAGACAGTCTCGGAGTCTGGGCGTCGGGAGTCCCGGAGTCCCGAACCGCCTGGAAAAAGTCGGAAAAACAAAGCGTCCGGGGAGAGTCTGAACACACCGTTCACATTCTCCCCGGACGTTTTTGTCTTCCGACTCCAAGACTCCAAGACTGTCTTCCCAAAGTGGCACGGAAACAGCGGATGCACCCATTCCGGAATTCGGTCATTATCGCATTATCAATTGACAGCCGATCAACGTATGCAGAGACGGACTCACCATCTTTGGCGCCGCCGGCGCTGAACAGGATGCAACTGGTCACCCCATCCGTGTTTCATCGCACGAGCAGGAGAGACGCACCCCATGCCTTCCCCGCAGTTCCATGCGCCGCGTCGCACATCCGGCAGGTCCCGGCACTCCCTTTTCCTCCTTCTCACCCTGTTCCTTGCA
>JAAFHI010000709.1 GCA_013298335.1 Actinomycetota bacterium | reverse complement strand
CCACCCGAATGTCGTATTTCTGCCCCGCCAGAAGCTGAATCGGCTGACTGTCGTTGGTGGTGACCGTGTGGTCGGTCCAGTTGTCGATAATCGCCTGGCCGTTGAGAAACACCCTGACCCCGTCGTCGCTGGTCGTGGAAAAAACGTAGAGTTCGGTCGTGGGCGGCTCGATCAGGCCGGTCCAGCGGGCGGAAAAACCGTCCGCCGGGATACCGCCCCCGGGACCACCCGAACCGAAGTTGAAATCAATCGTGGCATCGGTCCGAACCAGTCCGAACGGCGTGGTCAGATTGACGTTGCCGAAGTATTCGGCCCGGAGTCCGGTCCCGCTGCCCGGCTTCGGGCCGGGGCGAAGCGAAAAAAGATTGAGCTGGGGGACAACCTGCCTTTCACCGCCGTTGATGGCCCACTCAAGGGCCGCGGACGCTCCGCCACCACTCTCGTAATATTCGATTCTGACCGGATACCGCTGGCCACCGATGAGGGTAATGGCCGGACCGCTGTCGAGTGTGGGTCCGTGGTCCGTCCAGTTGTTGACCAGTTGCTGGTTGTTGACCCATAGCCGGATGCCGTCGTCGCTGTAGGTCGAAAAAACGTAGGAGCCCGTGGTCGGCGCGAGAATTTCCCCCGTCCACCGGACGGAAAACTGGTCGATGTTGACCCCGGTCAGCGGCGTATCGCTTCCCCATTCATATCCGACGGTCCGGTCAATCCGGGTCTTGGCAGCGGTTCCGGTCAGCGTGATGTTGTTGAAGTATTCGCCATACAATCCGTCGCCATAGGAAATTCCACCCTGTTTGAATTCCCCGCTCGCCGAAACATTGTCGAAAACAGCCGTGCTGACCTGATTCCAGGTATGCGAACACACCGCCATCCCGAAATAGCAGTTCGCGCTCATCCTGAGTTCGACCTTGTCAAGGTCGCGCCAGTTCTGCCCGTCCGGTGAAACCCCGGCCACGAACACGTTGCCGTAGCGCACGATCCGAATCCAGATCGGCGTCGGAATCGCGCCGAGCGAATCGTAGGTGGAGGTATCGGTCGTGCGTTTTCGCGTTTGAAAGGCCGCGCCGTGTGAGCCGGTGAGCGCCAGAAAGACGTATTTCGAGTCGGGAGCGAGACTTTCCCGTACCATGACGCCGACTTTCGTGTACTGGTCGGGCGCGCTGAAATTGACCAGGCGGGCGGTGAACATCCCGGTGGCCTTCATCGGGTAATGGACGAACCGGAACTGATCGGAAGTTTCCCAGATGTCATTTCCGCCACCGGTGACGGTAAAGGTCCCGTTTGAAAAACTGGCGCTTCCCGCCACATTGGGCGAGCCGATGTCCTGCGATGTCCAGCCGACCGGAACCTGCGCTTCAACGGCCAGACCGGCCAGCGCCACCATTCCGAAGAGCATAAAGAGGCGAATCAGCGTCGAAACGGACTTTGACCAGTCCTTCGAGCAAAAAAACCCGGAGTACGACATAAACGACCTCATCCATGGTTGTGACGGCTGGCGGGGGGAGGATGCGCGACATCCTGACCGTCGGTGGATCGAGAAAAGCATTCGATGGTTTTGCGTTTGGTGGGAACAGTCGCCACCCTAACGACCGGCGGAAAAAACCGTCAACCCGAACAGCCTTGAAAAAGACTGTACAATCGCGTTTTTTATGAAGATTGTCTCATTCTTCATGGACGGAATTCCGGATTTCCCTTCGTTCGGGTGGTTGTACCGGTCCCGCGTCGAAATGGGTTCAGACGATTCATTTTGTTTCCTGACCACGGATCAAAAGAGCCTCTTTGCTGGAACCAGAGAGGGGGCCCACCACACGGATTCACCCCCCGAAGGTCCCGCTGATTTCCGCTTCCCTCTTGCCAAAACGAATTTTCCTGCCCACAATCGCGCCTTTTCCGCACTCGGTGGCGGCAGTCCCCTTGCCGGGTGTGCTAAGACTGTTCGTGACGGTCGGTTCTTCCGTTTGAAAGTCAGAAAGGTTTTTTGCAAGGAACGCGCTATGGCGAAGTCACTCGTGGTTGTCGAATCTCCGGCGAAAGCCAAAACCATCACCAAATACCTCGGGAAGGATTTTGCGGTGATGGCGTCCTACGGACATATCAAGGATCTTCCCGAAAAAGGCCTGGGGGTCGACGTCGAACACGGTTTCGAACCCACCTACGAGGTCATCCCGGAAAGCAAGAAACGCAACAACACGAAAACCGTCCGCGAACTGAAGGCCGCCGCCAAACAGGCCGAAGTCATCTATCTCGCGGCTGACCCCGACCGCGAAGGCGAGGCCATTTGTCAGCATCTGTTCGAAGAACTCGTCGGCAAAGAGAGCCAAAAACCGGTTTTCCGGCTGATGTTCAATGAAATCACCAAGGATGCAATTCAGGCCGCCATCCAGAATCCAAAACAGGTGGACGAACACCTCGTCGATGCGCAGCAGGCGCGCCGGGTGCTCGATCGCCTCGTCGGCTACCAGGTCAGTCCGATGCTGAACCGCCGTCTCGGCGGGGGTCGCGTCGCCCTTTCCGCCGGTCGCGTCCAGTCCGTCGCCCTCCGCATCATCGTCGAGCGCGAACGCGAGGTGCAGGCCTTCACGCCGACCGAATACTGGAGTTTCGCCGCCCGTCTCGCCGCCAAACTTCCGCCCGAATTCACCGCCGCCCTCTACAGCATCGAGGGAAAAACCGTCAAAACTGGCGAATTCGACAAGGCCAAAAAGAACGAAATCCACATCACCGACGAAACGCTGGCCCGGGCCATCGAAAAGGAACTGAAGGCGGTCGGAAAATGGCTCGTGACGGGCGTCACCACCAAGGAACGCAAACGCAACCCCGTCCCGCCCTTCATTACCTCGACGCTCCAGCAGGAAGCCGCCCGCAAGCTCTCCTTCCCCGTCAAAAAGACGATGCAGGTAGCCCAGAAACTGTATGAAGGCATGGAGGTTTCCAAGAAGGAAGGCAGCGTCGGTCTCATTACCTATATGCGAACCGACTCGACCCGCGTGTCGGACGCGGCTCTGACGGAAGTCCGGGAATTCATCACCAAACAGTACGGCAAGGACAAACTTCCGGCCTCGCCCAATACCTACAAGACGAAAAAAGG
>JAAFHI010000865.1 GCA_013298335.1 Actinomycetota bacterium | reverse complement strand
CGTTCAAAGACGGGCGCGGAACGGTAAAATCGTCCTCAAAACGGCAAAATCCGTCTCAAAACGCGCCCGGATGGTCGGAGAAACGAAAAACTCCCGCTACAACGAAGATTCGAAAAGCACTCCGGTTTTGGACGGATTTTCACTCAACTGTCCGACCAGCCGCGGTCACGGTCACTCGAAAGCCGTGAGATCTTCCCGATCTCGGAGCAATCGAGCCGTCGAACCGACGGAATGACCTTGCCGCCGGAACCAGTACAAAAAAGCGAAAAAGGGCGGGCAGACGGTTCATTTGGGGAACAACGGAGAAGTGGCGGAGAGATGGACCGGGACGCTTCAGATGAAAGACTCAGACCACGCGGGATTCGTACAAATGCGGCTATGCCGCCTGATGTGCGGAATGGCTTTGCCTTTCCGCATCGGTCACCCCAAAGAATTGAGGGCTTCAGCCCGATACATCCCCGCTCGGGGCCGAGCCCCTCGCGGGATGTAGGAGGGGCACGTGGCGGAAAGGCAGAGCCTTTCCGCACATCGGGCGGCACAGCCGCAAAACATTTCCCGTCCTTTGAAATGTTTCAATTCTTGTGTGGACTGATTTAGGCCGCGCCGTGTTTCTTGAACCACTCGTTGAGGCGTTTCCAGGCGTCCTCGGCGTTGTCCTTGCGGTAGGACGGGCGGTAATCGGCGTGGAATCCGTGCGGGGCCTCGGGGTAGACGATGATTTCCGACCCGGATTTGCCCTGCTTGAGCGCCTCGCGCATCTTTTCGACGGTATCCACCGGGATGCCGCCGTCCTTCCCGCCGTAGAGACCGAGCACCGGCACTTTCAGGGTCGGCGCGAACTCAATCGGGTTTTTCGGCTGGAGGTCGGTGACGGGTCCGAGCATCCGTCCGTACCACGCGCCGCCCGCCTTCACTTTCGGATTGTGCGCGGCGTAGAGCCAGGTGATGCGTCCGCCCCAGCAAAAACCCGTCACGGCGAGCTTTTTGGAATTCCCGCCGTTCTTGTCGGCCCACGCGACGGTGGCGTCGAGGTCGCTCATGACCTGCTCGTCGGGAACTTTCGCGACCACGTCCTTGATGACGTTCTGGATTTCCTTGATTTTCGAAACGTCGCCCTGCCGCGCGTAGAGTTCCGTCGCGATGGCGATGTGGCCGAGTTTGGCGAACCGGCGGCAAACGTCCTTGATGTGCTCATGAACGCCGAAAATCTCCTGCACGACGAGCACCACCGGGAAGTTTTTCCCCTTGGCCGGCATCGCGCGGTAGGCCGGCACGTCGCCGGTTTTGGTGGGGATTTTGACTTCACCGGCAATCAGCCCGGTCGCGTCGGTCGTGATGGCGGTCTGGGCGGAAATCGGCTGGACGGCGAGGGCAAAGCCCGCCGCGAGCGACGTGACGAAAAAGGTCCGCCGCGAAACCTCGGTTTGCGGAAAGAGACTGTCGAGTTCCTGTTTCACCATGAGTGTACGGTTCCTGAAGATTCGGAGTGGGTTACGGGTTCGATCACGATGCGGGAAGGGAGTCTTCCGCATCCTAAAACAACCGGCTGCGATTTCGACACCCGGAAACTCCGGGTTTGAAATTCGGGTTCAACCGGTATGATGCGCCGATCGTCACCACTGAAATCGGCGCCACTCAACGAACGCGGCGGGTCTGTTCGAAGCGGACCGCCCGCGCCCGCGCAAGGCCATTCATGAATCGGATTGAACCTGAATCCGGAAGCGTGTTCTGCGTCTTCCGCCGCCTGCCGTCCCTGTGGGCGGGCGTGTTTTTCGTGCTTTTCGCCTCAACTTCCGCATTCGGGCAATCCGACGTGGTTCGCTCGGTTCTGACTCCGGTCGATGTTTCAAAGGACTGGCGCGCCCAGTCCGGCGACGACCCGAACCGCGCACAGCCGGAGTTCGACGATTCCAACTGGCCCAAAACCGACCTCGCCGAAGCCTGGAAACTACCCGCTTCCGACGGTTTCTCGTGGTATCGCCGGGAACTCCGCCTCCCGGTGTCGGAAACGACCTCGTTCGGCGTCATCGGCATCGAGTTCGGGCAGCTCGAATTCGCGTCGGGCCAGGTTTTCGCGAACGGTCGCGAGATCGGCGCGTTCGGAACCTTTCCTCCACAGACGACCTTTGCCCGTCCCAGACCGGCGATTTTTCGGATTCCGGTCGCGGCCATCGGTCCCGACGGGCGCGTCCGGCTGGCGGTCCGGCTGTGGAAGGACCCGGCGCATTCCCGCCACAACGCCTTCTTCGCGAAAACCTACGACGACTACCAGAAACAGTTCGCCGTCGGCCTCTATGAAGTGCTGGAAAACCGGGTCGAACTCGGACGGCATGCGCATCTCAAAAGTGACCTCGACCGTCTCATTCTGGCGTTTCTCTTCATGCTCGCCAGTCACTATCACCTGCTGATGTTTCTCACCCGTCGCGAGCGGACCGAGTATCTCTGGTTCGGCATCGCGGCGTTCAGCGCGGCGGTGCTGACCTTCTGCAACTCCGAGTGGGCCATGGAAGTGATGACGCTGTTCACCGTAACCGTGGTCAAGAACGCCTGTCGACAGGTGCTGTTCATTTCA
>JAAFHI010000989.1 GCA_013298335.1 Actinomycetota bacterium | reverse complement strand
GTTGTCGGACGCGGAAGGCAACTACTACGCGCTGCTGAACGGCGCGCCGACCGAGCCCCAGCCGACGACGGAACGCATGCTGCTGGCCCGGCTGGTTCTCGACGTACAGTACTCGGGCAATCTGGTGGTGATTCATACCGACGCCGCCAACGCCCACCCGGTCGCGGAGGCGCTCGACCGGCTCGGCATCCCCGACATTATCGGGACGGTCGCCGGGGACAACACGATTCTGGCGGTCGTGCGCGAAGGCGCGAAGGCGAAAAAGGTCGCCGACCGAATTTTGAAAGAGGCAGGCAAGCAATGAAAAAGATTGCACTCGCATACAGCGGCGGACTCGACACGAGCGTCATCCTGACGTGGCTGAAGGAACAGCACAACGTCCCGGTGGTGGCCTACGTGGCCGATGTCGGTCAGGACGAAAATCTCGAAGCCGTGAAGGAAAAGGCGTTCGCCACCGGGGCGAGCGACGTGGTCATCAAGGATCTGCGCGAGGAATTCGTTTCCGAGTACGTCTTCACCGCGCTCAAGGCGAACGCGCTCTATGAAGGCGTCTATCTGATGGGAACGTCGCTGGCGCGCCCGGTCATCGCCAAGGGCCACATCGCCGCCGCGCTCGAAACGGGCTGCGACGCCATCGCCCACGGCGCGACCGGCAAGGGCAACGACCAGGTCCGCTTCGAACTGACCGTGAAGGCGCTCGCGCCGGAACTCGAAATCATCGCCCCGTGGCGGACGTGGGATTTCGTCGGTCGGACCGACCTGCTCGAATACGCGAAGCAGCACGGCATCAACGTGACGGCGACGGCGGAAAAGCCCTACTCGCTCGACGCGAACCTGATGCACATCAGCTATGAGGGCGGCATTCTCGAAGATCCGTGGGCCGCGCCGCCGGACGACATGTTCCTCTGGACGGCCTCGCCCGAAAAAGCGCCCGACACGCCGGAAACGGTCGAAATCACCTTCGAAGCGGGTATTCCCGTCTCGATCAACGGCGAGAAGCTCTCGCCCGCGAAGCTGCTCCACGCGATTAACGAAATTGGCGCGAAGCACGGCGTGGGCCGGGTGGACGTGGTCGAAAACCGGTTCATCGGCATCAAGTCGCGCGGCGTGTATGAAACCCCCGGCATGACGCTGCTGATGCAGGCGCACCGGGCCGTCGAATCGCTCACGCTTGATCGCGAAGTCGCGCATTTCAAGGACTCGCTCGTCTCGCGCTTTGCCGAACTCATCTACAACGGCTTCTGGTTTTCGCCCGAGATGGAACTCCTGCGGACGACGGTCGACAAGACGCAGGAAGTCGTGACCGGCACGGCCAAGCTCAAGCTCTACAAGGGCGGATCGCAGGTCGTCGGACGGAAATCGCCGTTCAGTCTCTATGACGCCAACGCGGTCAGTTTCGAAACGAAGATGACCGTCAATCCGAAGGATTCGGGCGGCTTCATCAATATCAACGGATTGCGTTTGACGAAGTGGGCGCAGACACAGGCCAACATCAAACGCATGAAATCGGAGTGAAACAATGCGTTCACTCCGTGCCGTCAGGCTGGAGTGAACCGCACTTCGAAGCCTGAAGGTTTTTGACCGATACCCCGCAGCCTCAATCGTTCCAAAGGGAGGTTCATGTGAAATTGGAAAACTTCATGCTTCGCAACGTGTATCTGGAAACCGGGGTTCATCGCCGCCTGGTCGGTGAAGAACTCATTGCGATGTTCGCCGTGATGGTCGCGATGACCGGGGCGCTCGTCATCACTTTCGGGACCGGTCTGGCCGGCCACATCCGGTTCTTCGGCCTGCTTCCGAACGACTTCGCCACCTCGGTCACCTTCGTTTCGACGACGCTGACCTTCCTGTTGATTGAACTGGCGGTCTACAACCGCGTTACGCGCTAAACGACACGCGAAAAAATCGGACGGGCGGCTGAACGGCCCCTCGTCCGACTTTTTCGTCTCAAGAGAAAACAATGAGCAAACAGGTTCTCAGAGCTGCATTCGAAACCGCCGTTGACGACGAGATCATGGCCTACGTCGCGTCCGTGGACGACGACCGCCATCTGATCGCGTGCGACATCCGCGGCTCGCTTTCGCATGTGGCGATGCTCGAACACACCGGCGTCTTCACGTCCGCGCAGGCCGAGCGCATGCGGACGGGGCTGCTCCAAATTCTCGAAGAAGGCCTGGAACTCAAGTTCGAGCACGAAGACGTTCACATGAACGTCGAAAAGCGGCTCGAAGAAATCATCGGCGAGGACGCCCGC
>JAAFHI010000050.1 GCA_013298335.1 Actinomycetota bacterium | reverse complement strand
CGCTCCACCGCGCATCGCTTGTACTCCATCAGACCTTCGATCAGGTCCGCGGGCGTTTCTTCGGCCCCGTCAATGAACAGCCCGCGCAGGCGGCGATGCATTTCCGCGACGTAGTCCGGCTCGCTCCCGGCATCGCGCCGATTGCGGAACCGCCGGTCGATCCGGTCGAGAACAACCGCCGGCAGCCGCCGTCGCGCAGCAAGCGCGCGCAGCCGACTCAGATTGGTCGAACCGAGTTTTTCGGGAATGGTCCGCGCAAACAGCGACGCGAAGGTTTCCTCATACTGCTCGATGATCGAACGGTTTTCGGGAAGCTGTGAAATGACGTGGTTTTCGATGCGGTCGCACCAGGACTGGGTCAGATCGAGGTCGAGCGCGAGCCGTTCGAGCTGGGCGCGGTCATTCGAGCGGACCGTCCGCCCCGGGTGATAGATCTCGCCGAACGCACTGGCGTAACGCTGCGCCGAGAGATCGTCGAGACGCACGACGAAGAGCGTCCAGTTCGGAATGCCGAGTTCACCATACAGGTCGAAGGCGAGATTTCGCCCCGTCGTGTCGCTATCGAGGTCATAGCGCTTGAGAAACCGCCCCGACATCCGCAACAGCATTTCCTGCGCCCCGCGCACGCCACCTTGAATTTCGCCCGCGATGAAAAAGTAGTAATTGGTCAGAACGTGGCCGTCCTGAAAAACCTGTTCGTAGGTCTCGATCGCCCCCGTGTCTTCCGTGAACAGCAACCGCCGCTCGCCGTCCTCGTGGCGCGCGCCGAAGACGATCAGCCGGTTGCGGACTTCGCGCCTGACCGCGTCCTTTGCGGGTCGTTCGATGCCGAACATGTGGGCGCACAGCGTCCCGCCGGAACCCCGCCGCGACAGGCGATTGTCGAACAGCCGGATTTCGCTTTCACCTGAAAAGAAGCGGTCGAAGCTCTGCCCCGCCTTCGTCCCCGAATCATGAAAATACCGGACGCTCAGGCTCGGGCCGATGACCGTGGTGAAAAACTCATAGCGCTTCCCCCTTGTTCCATGCAGCGAAATGTCGTGGATCATATTTTTTGAAGTCTCGGGAGTCTTGAGGGTCTCGGGAGTCTCGGGAGTCGAAAAACCATTGTGATTCTCAAGACTTCCGTACTACCCGGAAATTTCCAAAGAACCATCCGTTTGTCTTCGACTCCCAAGACTCTCAAGACTCACTGGACTCCCAAGACTCATTTCTCGGGTGTCATCTGAAGCGCGATGTTGCGCTTTTCGTCTTTCTGTACGTCGACGTCCTTGGTGACCGGCTTGTAGCCCCTGGCGGTGGCGGTGATGCGGTAGACGGCATCGGCGCCGGGGAAACGGAAGGCGAACTCGCCCGCCTGATTCGAAACCGTTTCGCCCAGCTTGCCTTTTTTGAGACTCGAATCGGGCGAGGAAACCCGTTCGATGGTCAGCTTGACATTTGCCATCGAAAGCCCTCGCGCGTTGAAGACCGCGCCGGAGATGATCGAAAACGACCGCTCCGCATCGAGTTGAATCGGTTTCGGAAGCGTCGTGGTCTTCCCGGCGGTCACGGTCTGGAGCACGTTGAGGCGCGTCGGATTGCGTCGGTCGGCTTCGGCTTCGAGGACGTAGTTGCCGACCGGGAGTTCGCCGAACCTGAACTCACCCTTTTCATTCGTTTCGACTTCGAAGGTTTCCTTCGTAGTGCTGCGGGTCGCCTTGACCTTCGCGCCGACAATCGGTTTCTTGTCGTCCCGCGATTCGACGCGGCCCGCGATGATGCCGGTCGGCCCGCCCTGAGCGAATCCCGCCAGATTGAACAACGAGAAGAAAAGGACAAAGAGAACTCTCACCATAAATCCCCCTGATAGCTGACGACTGGCCACTGACTGCTGACTACTGCTTCCAGATCGCACCGACACCCATTTCCCACAGTTGCTTGTTCAACGCGGGAAGTTCCTTTTCGAGCATTTCGTCGGCGCGCACTTTCAACTTCGCCCATTGCTCGTTGAGTTCCTTCATCCGGTCCAGTGAAGGCTGATTCACGACCGGAATCTCGCTGTCCATCTGGTTGATCAGAAACATGTAATTCGCCGTGAACTTGTTCGGAAAGTTTTCCACGTCGTCGTACGCCTTGGCCTTGCGCTGGACCATTTCCTCATCCCACGCCTTCATCTTTTTGACGAGTGCCTCGCCTTCTTTCTTGACGGCGCTGAACTTGCTGTCGGCGGGCAGGGCCGCCAGAAGCGCTTCCAGTTGCTGCCGCTTTTCATACAGGCGGTTGGTCGTGAGGTGCATCAGTGCCAGTTCCGATTCCAAGCCCGACATGAACCGATGGTATTCCGCGTACTCGGCGGGGCTGGTCGGGTACAACGGATTCGCCAGAATTTCAGCTTCCGTCGAAACCGTCTGCTCGCCCATTTTCAGAACAAAAACGTATTTCCCCGGCGGCGTCTTGTGGCCCGCGAAGCTGCTTTCGATATAGGCCGTCGGCACGCCGGGCATCGTGGCATGGCGCATATTCCAGACAAACCGGTTCAGCCCCCTGGCCTTGGGCAACAGCGGTTCCGGGTCCGGACCGCCATCGTAGGAAACGAACGTCTCATCTGCCTTCGACGTAAACGTACGCACCGGATTGCCGGCGGCGTCCTTGATTTCGAGGGTTATTTGATCGTCTTTTTTGAGTTCGGGCAACTGGTAGTAAAGAACCACGCCCGTCGCCGGGTTCACGCCTCTGAGCGGATTCGCGCCCTTGAACTCGGCGTCCGACCCATCCAGTTCGCTGCGGCCATTGATGAGGGGCGCATTGTCCGGACGAAACAAAGCAAACGCCGGAGCATCCTTTTTGTACTGGCGAATGAGAGACAAATCGTCCAGCACCCAGAACGAACGGCCCGACGTGGCGGCAATCAGATTGCCCTTGTGGACACGCAAATCCGTAATCGGCGTGACGGGCAGGTTCAGTTGAAACGGCGACCAGTTTTTGCCGCCATCCCATGACAGATACAAACCGAGTTCCGTGCCCGCGAACAGCAGGTCGGCGCGGACGTCGTCCTCGCGCACGACACGGGTGAACGCATCCCCCGGAATGCCGTTGTCGATCTTCGTCCAGGTGTTGCCGTAATCGGTGGTCTTGTACAACCCCGGCGTCGGGTCGTTGAATTTGTAGCGCGTCGTGGCGATATACGCCGTCGCCTTGTCGTGCGGCGAAACTTCAATGGCGTTGATCAGACATTCGGACAGGCCCTTGGGCGTGACGTTTTTCCAGCTCGCGCCACCGTCGCGCGTCACGTACACCAGACCGTCGTCGCTGCCTGTCCAGATCACGCCCTTTTCATGGGGCGATTCGGCGATGTAACTCAGCGTGCCGTAATTTTCCGCGCCGACCGCTTCGTTGGTGTATGGGCCGCCCCCCTTGCCCTGCTTGTCTTTTTCATTGCGGGTCAGGTCGGGTGAAACTTCTTTCCACGTCTTGCCCAGGTCTCCGGTTTTCAGCAGCAGTTGCGCGCCGTGGTAATAGGTGTTCGGTTCGTGCTTGCTCCAGATGATGGGCGCGTTCCAGTTATACCGATACTTGATGTCCTTGGCGTCCATGCCGAGGTACTGAATCGGTGCGGGCATGATGTTTCTGGACGCCTTTGCCTGCGTGTCCAGCACCTCGATCGTGCCCTGATAACTGCCGCCCAGGACGTAGCGCGGATTATTCGGATCGAACGCGAGAAACGCGCTCTCGCCGCCCGCCGAGGCCGTCCAGCTCGCCGTCGTGATGCCACCGCCTCCCAGTTCGCGGCTGGCAATGGAAACCGACGTGTTGTCCTGTTGCCCGCCGTAGATGCGATAGGGGAACTGGTTGTCCACGTTGATGCGGTAGAACTGCGCCGTCGGCATGTTGTTTTGCGAACTCCAGCTTTTGCCGCCATTGAAGGTAATGGCACTTCCGCCGTCATTCGAAATGATGAAGTTTTTCGGATTGTCGGGATTGATCCACAAATCGTGATAATCGCCGTGCGTTCCGGACAGGTTCTCCCAGGTTTTGCCGCCGTCCCGTGACCGCAACGCGGGCGCGCTGAGCACGTAAAGCGTGTTTTCATCCTTCGGATCAACGAACAGCTCGATGTAATACCAGGCCCGCTGGATCAGACGATGATCGTTCGTCACCCGTCGCCATTTCTTGCCCGCGTCGGTCGAGACGAACAGACCGCCCGTTTCCTTTTCGGAGTCGCTTTCGATGAGCGCCCAGACTTTTTCAGGATTCGATCGGCTGACGGCGATGGACATCTTTCCCAGTTCTTCGGGCAGGCCGTCCTTCAGCTTTTCCCACGTTTCGCCCTGATCAAGGGATTTGTACAATCCGCTGCCCGGTCCGCCGCTGATGACTTTCCACGGCAACCGCCCGTGTTCCCACATCGCGGCGTACAGAATACGCGGATTGGTCATATCCATCGAAAGTTCCGCCGCACCGGTCTTGTTGTCCACGAACAGAACGTTCTTCCACGTCGAGCCGCCGTCGGTGGATTTATAAATTCCGCGTTCCGGTGACTGGCCATACAGCGCGCCCTGCGCCGCGACGATGACCACGTTCGGATTTTTCGGATCGACCACGATGCGCGAAATGTGTCGCGTCTGTTCCAGCCCGATGCGTTTCCAGGTCTTTCCCGCGTCGGTGGATTTGTACACACCGTCGCCCGAATGGGTCATCACGCCGCGCACCGCGTGTTCGCCCATGCCGACGTACACGACATTCGGATCGCTTTCGGCAACGGCAATCGCGCCGACTGTTCCGGTCTTGAAAAACCCGTCGGAGATGTTCCGCCAGGTGATGCCCGCGTCGTCGGTTTTCCACAAACCGCCGCCCGTCGTTCCCATGTAATACGTCATCGGGTTGCCCACGACGCCGTGGCCCGCGTTGGAACGCCCACCGCGAAACGGTCCGATGGAACGCCACTTCATGGCTTTGAAAGCGGTATTGAGATCGTCCGCCGCCACTTTCTGAGGCGTTTGCGCGAACAGCGGAGCGACAAGAAAACACGACACGAAAAGGAGGAAAAGTTTTTGAGCCATTGCCTGGAACCACCAGTGTGGAAAAAATTTCAGGGTGAAGGAAATTCGTCGGGGCTTGAACCCAGGTCGTCATCGCGTTTCGTGAACGCCCGGATCTTCTTCGTACCTGCTTAAAACGTCCTGAACATGCTCTTGAGCGCGCTGCCGAGCACATCGCTGATGGTATGGGTCGCCGCTCCCCACCAGAGACCGATGAACGTCACGAGCAGCAGCTTGCGGTCAGCGGCGGCGAAGAGCCGCGACATGCGGCGCGACGATTCCCGCATCACCATCAGCGCCTGTTCCCCGTTGGCTGGCATGCCGAAAACGAAGACGTTCTGGATGTACATCATGAGCGCCAGAAACAGGGTGACGACGGTCGTGAAATAAAGGACCCGGAGGAGCGTGCTCCACAACAGGCCATGCGTCCACGACGAGCGATGCGGAAAAAATCTTTTGTAGGGAAACCATATCCACCGGAAAAGACCCCAGCGCGTGTACTGCTGGCTGTGCGTGTCGAGGTCGGGGCCGAACATCAGGCCGCCGAACACCATCATGCCCGTGCCGAGCGCGGCCAGCCCCGCATTGCGCGTGAGAAAGAAAAATCCCACCGCGGTCGGCACGGCCAGCACGTAAGTCACGACATCATGAATTTTTCCGGAAGGCATTGGATGAAACAGTTCCCCGCGTGTCGAATTTCCCCTTGCCGCGTAAGAACCCTTGGAAGTTCGGGGATTGTAGAGTGATTTCAGGAAGTTTCAAGCCGTCCGTCTCCCGTTGGCACGGATGGAATCATTCTTCGTCCATTCACCGACTTCACGGAAAGCAGGCCAAACGGATATGCTCGCCGATTCCGATGGGAAAACGCACCGGCGGGTTCGCCGCCGCCAACTTTCATTCCAGCCATTCGAGGTCCCGGCATGACCGATCGTACCGCTGTCGTCATCTTCAATCCCCGTTCCGGCGCGCATCGCAAGCGCGACCGCACGGCGGAAGTCACCGAATACGCGCGGTTGCTGGCCGCGCGGGGTATCCGTGCCGAACTCGCGCCCACGACCGCGCCCGGCGCGGCCACCGATCTCGCGCGGCAGGCGGTTGCCTCCGGCGTCGGTCTGGTCATCGGCAACGGCGGCGACGGGACGCTCAATGAAATTCTTCAGGGCATGGTGGGAACGACCGTGCCGCTCGCGATTCTGCCTGGCGGCACTGCCAATGTGCTTGCCCACGATTTGAAAATTCCAACCGATTTGGCGGCCAACGCCGATATGGTCGCGGCGGGCATCGAGCGCCGCATCACCATTGGGCGGGTCGAATACGGGGCGGGCATCACGCGGTATTTCTTCCTGATGGCGGGCATCGGCCTCGACGCAACGATGGTGCGCAACGTCCGCGCGAATCTGAAGAAGAAAATCGGCGAAGGAGCCTACCTCGTGGCGGGCATCGAACAACTCGTCGGACGCACGACGCCATTCACAGTCGAGGCGAATGGTCAGACCTACGAAAGCTGTTTCGCGGTCATCGGCAACTCGCACGGCTACGGCGGCGGATTCAGCCTGACGCCCAAGGCCGACATTTCATCTCCGACCTTTGAAGTGAGCGTCTTTCCAAAAAACCACTTCGGCATCGAATACGCTCCGCACGCCCTCGCCGCCCTGCTCGGCAAACCCAACCTGCTCGGCGACGTCGTGACCATTCAGGCCACGTCGGTCAACGTCCGCCCCGCCGCGACCGAAGATGTCTGGGCGCAGGTGGACGGCGAACTGCTCGACAAGCTGCCGATGCACTTCGAGGCGCTGCCAAATGCGCTCACGGTTATCGTCCCTTCATAAAAAACCCATGACCACTGCATACAAACTCTTCATCAATGGCGAATACGTCGAGGCCGCGTCAGGCCGGACGTTCGAAGACATCAACCCCGCGACCGGCGCGGTCGTCGCGCACGTTTCGGAAGCCGACGCCGACGATGTTGACCGCGCCGTCAACGCGGCGGAGGCGGCCATGCGCGGGCCGTGGGCAAAGCTGCCGCAGGCCGACCGGCTGGCCGCGCTGCGGCGCGTGGCCGATGAAATCGAGAAACGCTTCGACGCCTTCGTGGACGCCGAAATCGCCGACACCGGCAAGCCGCGTTCGCTCGCCTGTTCCGTGGATATCCCGCGCGGCGCGGCCAATTTCCGCATCTTCGCCGACCTCGCGCGTGGTTTTTCGACCGAGTGTTTCGAGACGGATACGGATGACGGCGCGGGCGCGTTGAACTACGGCGTCCGCGTGCCGCACGGCGTGGTCGGCGTGATCTGTCCGTGGAATCTGCCACTGCTGCTGCTGACGTGGAAGGTCGCGCCCGCGCTCGCGATGGGCAATGCAGTCGTGGTGAAACCGTCGGAGGAAACGCCCGGCACGGCGACGCTGCTCGGCGAAGCGATGAACGCGGCGGGCATTCCGCCGGGCGTGTTCAACGTGGTTCATGGTTTCGGCGAAAACGCGGCGGGCGATTTTCTCGTACGGCACCCGCGCGTCCGTGCGCTCACCTTCACGGGCGAGACGCGCACCGGTCAGGCGATCATGCGGGCGAGCGCGGCGCGCGTGAAACATCTTTCATTCGAACTGGGCGGCAAGAATCCGGCCATCGTCTTCGCCGACGCCGATTTCGAAAAGGCCGTCGCGGGCACGGCGCGCTCGACCTTTTCAAACTGCGGCCAGGTCTGTCTCTGTTCGGAACGGGTGTATGTGGCGCGGTCGATTTTTGAACGCTTCGTGGAACGACTCGGGCAGGAAGCGCGCAAGCTGGTGGCAGGCGATCCGTACGATTCGAAGACCACCATCGGCCCGCTGATTTCCAAGACGCACCGCGAAAAGGTGCTGTCCTACTATGAACTGGCACGGCAGGAAGGCGCGACGGTGATTGCGGGCGGCGGCGTGCCGGAGATGGATTCGCCTTTCGATACAGGCTGTTTCGTCGAGCCGACCGTGTGGACGGGCTTGCCGGAAACGGCGCGGAGCGTCCGGGAGGAAATCTTCGGACCGGTCTGTCATGTCACGCCGTTCGATGATGAGGATGAAGTGATCGCGATGGCGAACGACACCGATTACGGCCTGTGCGCCGCCGTCTGGACGAGCGATCTATCCCGCGCCCATCGCGTCGCGAAGCGCATCGAAGCAGGCATCGTCTGGGTCAACGGCTGGTTCCTGCGCGACCTGCGGACACCTTTCGGCGGCGTGAAACTGAGCGGCATCGGACGCGAAGGCGGACGCCATTCGCTGGAGTTCTATTCGGAGATCAAAAACATCTGCATAAAGCTGTAAACCAGAAAGACCAAGAGATTTTTCACCACAGAGGCACAGAGTTTCACAGAGAAGAAAAAACTCTGTGGCCCTCTGCGAAACCTCCGCGTCTCTGTGATGAAGATTCCCCCGCGCCAGAGTTCAAGTTCGGGTGAAGGGATGACAGTGGTCAAACATCCGACACGCCGAGGGCCCGCAAACGCTCGCGCAGGCGTTCGACTTCCTGCTCCGCCGCTTTTGCGCGCCGGGTAACTTCCGCGAACGTTTGAAACTCGCTTCCGTCTGGGGCGATGACGCGCAATATTTCAGATCCGAGTTCGAACCGAATCCCCAGCCGCGGACTGGTCCAGCCGTTCATTTCCTCGACTTCATCCAGCAGCCCGCCGGTTCGAATCCACCCGGCCAGTTCATTCGAGTCGGGGTCGTAGATGTAGAACTCCTCGACGCCGTATCGCTCGTAAAAGCCCTGCTTGCGCGCCATTTCAAGCGCCGTGTTGCCGGGCGAGAGAATTTCAAACACGACCTGCGGCGCAATGCCGTTCTCGCGCCATTGCTGGTAGGAGCCGCGATAGCCTTTGGGCCGTCCGATGGCAACCAGTACGTCGGGGGCCTGTCTGATTTTCGGATTGCCCTCGACCGGATACCACAAAAGATCGCCCGCGACGAAATCATCGGGAAACAGGGTGTCGAGATTTTCCTTGAGCGTGACGATCCATTGAAACTGAAGCGTGTTGTCGGACATCGGCTTTCCGTCGCTGTCCGGGTACTCGACGGCCTCCGGGTGCAGCACGGGCCGGACGCCTCCGGTTTGAATCGCGTTCGGGTGCGCGGACATTGCAGTTTCTCCCATAAAACATCATCTGATTCGGCCCCATCTTGCCCCGATCGGGAAAACCGGTCAATCCGGGCGGTTGCGCCTGAAGCCAACGGACTTTATCGTTCGGCAGCTTTCAAACCTGCCTGACTGGAATACTCAAAAATGTCGAACGGCGTTTCCTACTACCTTGGTGAACGCGCCAAACCGCTGGCGCAATATCCGCACGCGCGGAAGGTCAACGGCTTCATTTTCGTTTCGGGCACGTCGTCACGGCGGTCCGACAACACCATCGAGGGCGCACTCGTCAACGATGACGGGACGCTCGACCTTGATATCCGGACGCAGACCAGGGCCGTCATCGAAAACATCCGCGAAATCCTGCGCGCCGCCGGGGCCGACCTCGAACACCTTGTGGAAGTCAGCGTCTTTCTCGTTGATATGGAGGATTACGCGGGATACAACGAGGTTTACAATACCTACTTCAACGCCGAGACCGGCCCGGCGCGGACGACCGTCGCGGTGCATCAGTTGCCGCATCCGCACTTGCTGATTGAGATCAAGGCCGTCGCCGTCGCACCGGAGTAGTACCTTTTCGCATCGGCATCCGGTTCTTTCCAGAACCCATCACCCAAAACCCATAACCCCGATTTTCCGCCATGCTCACCACCATCAACTTCAGGCAATGGATTGACGAACACCGCCACCTGCTCAAGCCGCCGGTCGGCAACGCGCAGGTCTGGAAGGACCGCGAGTTCATGATCACGGTCGTCGGCGGGCCGAATCAGCGCAAGGATTACCACGTCGATCCGGGCGAGGAATTCTTCTACCAGCTCGAAGGCGACATGACGCTGAAGATCGTGGAGGACGGCCAGCATCGCGACCTGCCCATCCGCGAGGGCGACATTTTTCTGCTGCCGCCCTTCGTGCCGCACTCGCCGCAGCGCGGTCCGAACACCATCGGCCTCGTCATCGAGCGCGTCCGGGGAAGCCACGAACCCGACAAGTTCGTGTGGTACTGCGACGAGTGCCGCAAACAGATTCATGAAGTCACGGTGCATGTCACGGACATCACGACCCAGTTGAAGCCGGTTTTCGACGCCTTCTGGGCGGATATTGAAGCGCGGACCTGCCCGCACTGCGGCGCGGTCATGCAGCCGTAATACCTTGAACCCCGACCTCCCGGCACGGGAACGTATGGAACCCCGACCGTCAGGGAGGGGGCTGCCGAATGAACAAACTCGACCTCCACACCCACATTCTCCCGCCGAACTGGGAGAACCTGAAGGACAAGTACGGCTACGGCGGCTTTCCGCGCCTGGAGTACGTCAACGACCGCTGCGCGCGGATCATGATCGACGACCGGTTCTTCCGCGAAATCGAGGACAACTGCTGGGACCCCGACGCACGGCTGACCGAGTGCGACGCGCAGGGCGTAACAATGCAGACGCTCTCGACCGTG
>JAAFHI010000237.1 GCA_013298335.1 Actinomycetota bacterium | reverse complement strand
AGAATCGGAGTTTGAATGTTCATCCTGTTTTTTTCGCTCGTGCTTGGCCTGTTCGGACCGCTTTCCGCTCCGTCCGGCGGGGTGTCTCCCCAAACGAATCTGGACGTACCACCGCCGACGGTGCGGGTGACTCCGGCCAGCCCGGTCCTTGACGGAGACCCCGTTTCGGTCGTGATTTCAGGGCTTTCTTCCGAAAAGGAAGCGGTCGTGATTGGGGAACGGGTCGTCCGTTCACAATTTCTGGGCGGTAAAACCGTGCTTTTCCAGAGTCGGGCCCGCTTTTCGGTCGGCGCATCGGGAAAAATCGAACTCGGCACGGCCATTCCGAGGGAAGGCAGCTATTCCGGGGCCGATCCGCGCGGACTTTTCTGGTCAATGGTCCCGACCGGGCTTCCGCTTCCGGCGGATTTGAAACCGGGCCAGGTCCTGTTGCGGGTCGAGCAGGAAGGGCGCCCGCCCGCCGCTGCGGTGATCGAATTCACCCAGTCGGTGCCGGACGTCACCGTCGAGGAGGTGAAAGATTTTCCCGGCGCGGTTTTTGCCTATCCGAATGGAAAAAAAGGGCTTCCAACGTTGATCGTCCTTGGCGGCGCGGAAGGCGGCGCGCGGTCGGTTCGCGGCGAAGGCCCGAAATTTGCCTCGCGCGGGTTTGCGGTTCTGGTTTTGCCCTACTATTCGCCCCCGAAACTCCCCATGGGAGAGCGCGAGATCAAGGAATTGCCCGCCGATTTCGTGGACATTCCGATTGAACGGCTCAATCAGGCCCGAACCTGGATCGCGGGGCGGGCGGAGGCGGATCAACGGCGAATCGGTCTGTATGGCGCGTCAAAAGGGGCCGAATTCGCCTTGCTGGCGGCCTGCCATCTGGATTGGGTCAAGGCGGTGGTGGCCGTGGCCCCGAGCGATGTCATTTGGGAAGGATGGGGACTGACCGTCAGTCCGGGAACCCGTTCCTCCTTTTCTTTTCAGGGAAAACCGCTCCCGTTCGTGCCCTATGTGGATTTCGCGGGCGAACAGGCCCGACTTTTTTCGGGGTTGTCGGTTCATTTGCGCCGTCCGCACGATCGCGGGAGGGCGGCGCATCCGGAAGCCGCCGTGGAGGCCCGGATTCCGATTGAACGGTTTCGAGGGGAACTGATGCTCATCGCCGGTCAGGACGACCAGTTGTGGAATTCGGCGATGATGGCCCACAACCTCGCCGAACGTCGGGCCGCGGCCCGTCTTCGCACCGAATCCCTCATCTTCAGCGACGCCGGACATTACCTCAACGGCACCGGGTGGGCGCCCACCACACATTACAACGCGGGACAGGTACAAAGCGGCGGGACGCCCGCCGGAAACGCTGCCGCGCAGGCCGAAACCTGGCCGAAAATGCTGGCGTTTCTCAAACGGGCGCTCGGAGAATAATCAAACCTGGTTGGTGGAGCGGGACGACCGGTTCGATCGGGAACCGGTCGTCCTTTTCTTCTATTCGGTCCGGTAATAGGCGCTTTGGCGGCGAAGCCATTTCGGAAAACCGTCGAGTTTGCCGGTGAACCACTCGTTTTCGAACAGGCAGTAGTTGTTCGGCATCGCCACCAGTTCGCCGCGGTCGGTCACGAGCAGATTGTGCGATTTCGATTGCTCGGGATCCTCGGCCAATCCCTCTCCGTGGTAGTCGATGGTGAAAAGGTAGTAGCAGGCCCGGTTTTCAAAGCGCGGCGTGCGCACCCAGACCCGCGAATCCCGCAAAAGTTCGTATTCGAGAATCTGCGCCGGGCTTTCGAGGCAGGACCAGGGCTGGGCTTCCGCAATGGAAAGCGGTTGGGGAGCGGGTGGAATGTCGGCGCCGTGTTTGTCGCAAAACAGCGCGGAAATCGGGAGTCCCGAAAACAGCGCGCCGTTTTCCAGTAGGACGGTGAAGCGCAGGGGGCGTCCGGCAATCGTGGTTACCGCGACAAGATAGGCGGAAACGAGCGCGGGTGTGTCAGGATGGCGGCTCAGGGCGGCGGCATCGGACATGAATCGGGCGAGAACCCGGACTTTGAGCGGGGGCGTGGACAGGGTCATCTTCGGGAACCTCCGTTTGACCGAAAAAAAACGGAAAAACGCGCTTTCGCCGACTGGCGTCAGCAAAACGGAGCGATTTCGAAGATGAGTATTAAGGCATCGACGGACACCGTGGGCCGGAAAGTGTTCCGAGCGGGGGGATCTTATCGGCAGCGGCCAGCATGGGAAACCAAACCGAATAAAACCGACGGTGCGCGAATATAAGGATTTTTGTCGCCGGTGCAAGAACTTTTTTATCAAGGAAATCAAATGGAACAGAAAGACTTCGAACTTGCCGTCGCCGATTGGCGAAAACTTGATGGCGTGGCGGTTTCCGACCTGAATGAAGCCCGTCTGGTACTGCACTGGGCGGCGCAACTCGTCTCGTCGGTCGGGACGACACTTGCCTTGCCGCAACCCGACTTCGGGCATACGACCCTTGAGTGGATTGGTGCAGTCGGATGGCTCGCCGGGAAACCGGTCAACCATCCGTCGCCGTTTCGCGCCGCCTTGAATGTCGAGCGGCTGACACTGGCTTTTCTGGATGACGCGGGCGTCGGCAGCGACGAATTTCCGCTGGCCGGCAAGACCTTTGCCGAGGCCGAAACCTGGCTGGCCGAGGCCATTCAAAAGAAACTCGAATTGCCCGAACTTCCGATTCTGAAAACCGCCGAATACGACATTCCGAAGCATCCGGTCGCCGCCGGCGCGCCGTTTGCGTTGGAACATCCCGACGCCTTTGCAGAGCTTTCAAAATGGTTCGGCAACAGCGCGACCGTGCTGGAAAAACTCCGTTTGAGCGAAGGAAACGCCTCGGCGGTGCGGTGCTGGCCGCACCATTTCGATATCGCCGTTCTGATTTCGCTCAATCCCTCGCAAATCGAGGCCGGCGACGCACCGTCCATTGGCATCGGAATGTCGCCGGGCGACACCAGCTACGCCGAACCCTACTTTTACGTCACCCCGTGGCCCCATCCGACCAATTTTGAACCGGTTCCGCTCGCCGGCGGCGGACATTGGCATCAAGCCGAATGGGTCGGGGCGGTTCTGACTGCGTCCGACCTGGAAATACTCGAGACCGGGGCGCATCAGGAGGTAATTGCCACCGCGTTTTTCGATTCGGCCCTTGTTTCCTGCCGTCAGATTCTCGGGGCGCCGGAATCCTGACCGGTTTTGCCCCCGATTTTTGGAACAAACCGCGCGCATTCGAGTCTTTTCCCTCAAAACCCATTTTTTGAGGTCGCCGGGCGGGGAACGCCCGCGGGCGGGAGCGGGGCGCGGTGTTCAAACTTCGACTGATTGTTCTGTCTTTGGTATTGGGAGCGGAATTGGCGTTTCCGGGCGCGATGTGGGCCCAAACCGTCGAAACGGCGGGAGAAGCCCTCGCGCGGGCCTCCGCGGGCCTCGTCAATCTGGATGCGTTTGACGCGGATTTCGAGGCCGAAATCACCGACGTCCGGACCGGTGCGTTGAACCGGGTAAAAATCCTCGGACGGGTGAAATTTCTCCGTCCGAATTTCGCGCGCCTCCAGTACCGGACGATTCTGGACAAGAACGGGAAATCCGAGGAGGCCACCATCGAGGTGGCTTCCAACGGCAGAACCCTGTGGATCGTCTCGCCCGCCGACAACCGCTTTCTCCGTTTCGAAATGGACCCGAACGGTCAGCGGATCGCGGAAAACCTGAATAATCCGATTGCCGCGGCTGCCCTGATGTTTTTCGGCGCGAATCTGCCCCATTTACCCTTTGAACCAAGGTGGGCGGCCCCGGAAGTCTGGGAGGGAACCATCTATCGGGTTGTGACCTTCTCGAATGACGGGACCATCGGTGAAAACGGAGAGCGAGTCTTTCAAAAACTCTATCTCGGGGCCGACAACCTGCTGCACCGGATGGTGACCGACCACGTTTCGGGAAAATACGTCGTCGCCTGTAATTTCAGGAACATCCACCTCGACGGGGAATACCAGCCGTTCGACTTTTCCTATGCCCCGCCGACTTTTTTTATCGAAGCCCGTGCCCAGCCGGCCAGGCTGCTGCTGTACGGACAGACTGCGCCGGATTTCACCGTGTCTGATTCGAAGGGGAATCCGGTCCGTCTTTCGGAATACCGCGGGAAAACCGTGGTGCTCGATTTCTGGTCCACCGGCTCGCCGCAGTGCCTCGATGCGCGGGAACGGCTGGATCAACTCGCGAAACGGCTGCCCGATGACGTCGTTTTTCTTTCGGTCAACGTCTGGGATCAGCGGGAAGCCTTCGAGGCGTGGGTCGCGAAGGCCCCGCCGCTCAGGAATCGAACGTTTGTCTTCGATGAAACCCCGGTCGGCAAGGACGTGGCGGGTTGGTTGTATCAGGTGTCCGGACTGCCGGCGCATTACGTCATCGGCCCCGACGGAAAGGTCATCCGGGGATTTCTTGGGTCGGACGACCTGAAGAACGGCGAAATCGAGGCCGTTCTTCGGTTCCTCGGCGTCAAAATCAGGTGATTTAGCCGACCACGCACAGGCCAGTGTCAGGATCGCAGTCCGGCACGACGTTGAGAATCGAGTTGAAGCCTTCGTGACCGTCGGGTTCCTTCAGACCGTTGCTCGGATCGTCGATCCAGCGGTGTCCGTCAATCAGGAACTTGTAGCGGTGCTTGCCCGGTTTCAGCTTGGGAATCTTCGCCCGCCAGACGCCGTGGCCATCGCGCCGGAACTCGTTTATGAGCGGTTTCCAGTCATTGAAGTCGCCCATGAGCGAAACCGTGCGGGCATTTTCGTCATGAAAGAAGAAGACGAGTTCACTGCCTTCCATTCTCGGTGGCAGAAATGACCGGATATCGTGATCGAAGCGGCCACTGCGGGCGAGTTCCACCGCGCGTTTGGCGTTGACCACCCCGTAGCCCTGCTGGAGCAGCGAAACGCTCGGAACGCGGTCCGCCGATGAAATCAGAACGGCCTTGATCGCCGGTGGTGTCAGGTGCGGGGCGGCTTCGAGCATTTGCGCCACCACGGAAGTCACAATCGGCGCGGCAAATGACGTGCCGTCGACATGCTGGTGGTTCGGACCGACGATTTTGGCCTTGATGAGCGCGCCCGAAATGAAATCCCGAATGATCGAGGGTGGTCGCTTCAATAGTGTTTTCGGAAGTTCGGCATCCTTGGCGAGTTCCTCCGCGCGTTTCGCCAGTGCTTCCTTTTCAAGCCCGGCCAGTTCCCAAAGCGCCTGGGCTTTGGCGAAAGACGGTGTTTGCGGGAGAATCGGGGCCGGAATCCACGCCGCGGGCGCGATGACCTCGGGTTTGAGGACGCCATCGGCGGTCTGGCCGAAATTCGAGCAGTACATCTCGACATCCACGTCGCCCGCCTCGAAATAATTCACATATCCGCCGACCGTGATGACCGCCGGACTGTTGGCGGGCGGCACCGTGCGCGGATCGTCGGAACAGCCGGAATTTCCCGCCGCGACGATGACGACCAGTCCTTTTGAAACCACTTCCTTGGCGAGCTGGTTGACTTCGCTCTGTTGATACGGCTTGTCGGATTCGCCGCCGAGCGAGACGCTGACGATCCGGATGCCGTAGCGGTCGTGATTGGCGAGCACCCATTTGAGGGCGCGGGCGATGGCCGGTTCGTCAATGACCCCGTTGTTTCCGACCTTGACGAGGACGACTTCGGCCTCTTTCGCGATGCCGGGATACATTCCTTCCGAAGAAAAACCGCTCCCGACCGAGACGACGGTGGTTTGGGTCCCGTGCCAGTCGGTCGGGTCAGGAGATTGATCGGGTACTTCTTCAACCGTGTCGGTGGAGACATCGACGTGCGCGAGAATCCGGTTGCGGGGCTGCAAAAGGTCCGGGTGCGGAAAGAAACCCGAATCAAGGAAGGCGATGGTGACGCCCTTGCCGGTCAGATCGGAAACTGCATCCACCCGGGCGGGAGTCGGCAGAACGAACGGTCTGGACATGGTTTCGACTCGCTGGAAATGTGATTTGACCGCAGGGTAGAGGAGTCTTTCCTTCGATGTAAATCGGTTTTC
>JAAFHI010000412.1 GCA_013298335.1 Actinomycetota bacterium | reverse complement strand
GGTTCACGCGACCGACCCGGAAGTTCGCCGTCACCTGCTCGGACGCAAAACCGCCGACGACATTCTCGGCACGATGAAACGACTGCTCGCGCACGACATCGAACTCCACGCGCAGGTCGTCCTGTGCCCGAAAATCAATGACGGCGAGGTTTTGAAGCAGACGGTTCGCGAACTCGCCGAACTCCACGATCAGGGCCTCACCTCGGTCGCCATCGTGCCGCTCGGACTGACCAAGCACCACCGCAAACGGCACCTGCTGACGCCCACCACCGATGAATGGGAAGCGGAGATCATCGAACTGGTCGCGCCGTTGCAGAAGGAACTCCGCAAGCGGCTCGGCACGACCTTCGCCTTTCTCGGCGACGAGTTCTACATCCGGGCGGGCAAGCCGCTTCCCGGCGCGGCGCATTACGGTCCCTATCCGCAGATCGAGGACGGCGTCGGGATGGTCCGCCGCTTTCAGGATTCGTTCAAAAAGACCGTGAAGCGTTTTCAGGCGAAGCCCGAACTGCTTCCGAAAAAATTCCCGGTCACGACCGTCGTCACCGGTTCGCTGTTCGCGTCGAGTCTCAAGACGCTGGCCGACGAACTCAACGCCACCTTCGGCACGAAACTGAACGCGGTGGGCGTCACCAACGAATACTTCGGACCGGAAGTGAACGTCGCGGGTCTCGTGACGGGCAGCGACATTTACCTCGCGCGGGAATCGTTCAAAGGCAAACGGCTTTTGATTCCCGGCGAGATGGTCATGGGCGACAACCAGATTTTTCTCGACAACATGACGCTCGCCGAACTCTCCGCCAAACTCGACATGGAAATTCGGGTCGTCAAACCGACCGGCACGGACTTCGTCGAAGCCGTCCTGTCGGCGTAAAGCGGACCAACGCCAAATTGAGACAACCTGCATTGGCGTCGCGTATGCAACGGATTCAAACGGGACTCGGCGTCACTTTGCTCAACTTCAAAAAGCGGAACAGAAAGAGCGTCGAAGCTACCATCAGCCCGATCACGAACCCGGTCCAGATGCCGTATTCCCGCATTCCGAGCTTGAAAGCGCAGATGTAACTCAGCGGGAGCGTCACCACCACGTAGGCAATGAAGGCGAGCAGGGTTGGCACGCGGGCGTCCGTCAGACCGCGCAGGCAGGCCAGCATCACGACCTGCATGCCATCGAACAGTTGAAACACCGCCGCCATCAGAAGCAGCCCCGAAGCAATGGCGATGACGGGCGCGTCCGGCGTGTACAGCAACGGCAACCGATTCCGCAGCAGTACCAGCCCGATGGCCGTCAGGGCCATGTAGGCGAGAACGATATGCGCCGCGGCGAGACCCGCCGTCCGCATTTCAACCCGATTCCCCGCCCCGAAAAACTGGCTCACTCGAATCGTCGCGGCGGCGGCGATTCCGCTGGCGCCCATGAACGTGAACGAGGCCACGCCCATCGCGATCTGATGCGCCGCCTGGGGATTTTTTCCCAGCCAGCCGACGAGGATGCCGCCCCCGGCGAACGCCCCGACTTCAAGCAGAAACTGTCCGGCCACCGGAAGGCCGAGCGAGATGTATCGGCGCAGGTCCTCGGAACGTACCCGCGCCGTCTTCAACGCCTCACGGTAGGGCCTGAAAAAGTCGAGCCGTTTGAAAATGAGAATGTAGGCCACCGGCATCGAAAGGCGCGCAATGAACGAAGCG
Source organism: Actinomycetota bacterium (assembly GCA_013298335.1). Taxonomy (GTDB): domain Bacteria; phylum Acidobacteriota; class Blastocatellia; order Chloracidobacteriales; family Chloracidobacteriaceae; genus JAAFHI01. Next base: position 2,910 of record JAAFHI010000412.1, on the reverse strand, counting down.
GTCCCCGATCCGACGATGCCGAGTTCCGGAAACCCGAACAGACCGAAGATGAGGACCGCGTTCAATCCAATGTTGAGGATGAGTTCCTGAATCGTGATCAGCAGGGCGAGGCGCGTGTTGCCCAGTCCTTCCGCGAACTGTTTGTAGGACTGAAAAACGGCCAGCGGGATGATCGACATCACGATCAGCAGATAGAACGGCTTCGCGTGGGCGGCGACCTCCGGCGTCTGCCCCATGCGGTCGAGAAACGGGTACAGCCCCATCATGACGGCGGCGATGACCAGCCCGATGGCGAGATTGGCGAGCGATCCGGTTCTGAACCAGCGGGCCGCTTCAGCCACGTCGCCTTTTCCCGCCGCGGCGCCGACGAGCGGGGTCATCGCAAAGGAAAAACCGATGCAGACGACGAGGCCGATGACGAAAACACTGCTTCCGAAGGTCGAAGCCGCCAGCGCGGTCGTGTCGTAGTGGCCGAGCATCATGCTGTCGGTGATTTGAACGACGACATGTCCCATCTGCGAGAACATGACCGGGATGGCCAGTTTCAGATGGGCGGCGTAGTGGGGGCGAAAACGGTCGAGAAAAGACATGGCGGACGATTCTGTCCAAGTGCCCGGGGTGACGCAAGGCGGTCACCCAGCGGAACTTTTTCAGTTGACCGGGTTCAAAGCGAACCAATCACCCGAAAACGGAAAGGAATCGCCACCGATGGGAAACGCCGCTGTCCGCCCCACCGTCAACATCACGCCGCTCATCGACGTGCTGCTCGTCCTGCTCATCATCATGATGGTCGTCTCGCCGAAACATGAGCGGAAATACGAAGCCAAGGTGCCCGAACGACCAAAGGCAACCGTACCGAACACCTCCGACGTGAGCCTCGTGGTGCAGGTGCTCCGCACGGGCGAACTGCGCCTCAACACGCAGCCGGTTTCCAAACAGGAACTGTCAGTCCGGCTGACCGAAGCACTGGCGCAACGCCCCACTGAACTGCGAACGGTCTGGATTTCCGCCGCGCCCGAACTCGATTACGGAATTGTGACCGGCGCAATCGACGTGATAAAGACGGCTGGCGCAACGCCGATCGGCTTGCGAATCGACCAATCCTGAATGACTCACGAGGACTCCACGATGACGATCAATCGCCGTCACTTTCTCGGCGTGGCCCTGGCCGGCGGCGCTACGCTTCTGCTTTCAAAAACTGCTTCCGCTCAGTCAGGCATCACCAAACGGGTGCGGTTTCCAAAGGGCCGAACCTCCACCATCCTCAAAAACTCGGTCATTCGCGGCACCCGCGACACCTACATTCTCGGCGCCAGCGCGGGACAGACCATGACGGTCCATATTTCGGCCATCGAAAAAAATGCTTCCTTTATGATCACCACCCCCCGTGGCGAAACCTTTGGCGAAGACCTCAACGACTTTTCAGAGGAACTGCCCGACAACGGCGACTACCGCATCGTGGTCGGCCCGACCCGCGGAAACGCCACCTACACGCTTGAAATCACCATTCGGTGACGTGTTTTTGAAGCATTTTACGAAAGCCCCCGCGTTGCGAAGCGATGGGTCGCGTGCTAGATTCGCCGCGCCCTTCTCCACTTCGCAACGCATCTTTTTTCAGTCACATAGAGCCTGATGGCGCTACAAAATATTCGCGCGTACATCGACTATCATCCGCTCGACCCGCTTTCGAATTTCTTTGAAACCGACGGGGAACGGGTGGTGCGCGCCTTCTTCTTCACGTCCGATCTGGGACGCCTCGCCGCCCGGCTCATCGAAGGCGTCGCAGCGCTTCAAACGCCGAACACCACCCGCATCATTTCCGGATCGCGCGGAACGGGGAAAAGTCACCTCGCGGCGGTCGTCCGGACGCTCGCCGCCCTGCCCAAAACGCGCCACCTCGTGAGCGGCAATCCCCAGGTCGCCAACGCCGGGAAACGCCTCGAAGGCACGACCTTTCTGCCGGTGATGATTTCCGGAACGCCGATTCTGGAAGGCACGACCGACTTCATCGGCGCGCTCCGGCAGGCGCTCAGGCGAATTCCCGACAATCCCATCGAAATCCCCGACACCCAGTGGTTTCAGGCGGTCGAGGCCGGCAACATTTTCGAGTTGCTGACCAGCAAGCTGTTCCCCGGAATGGCCTACCTGTTCTGCATCGACGACATTTCGGGCATTTTCCGTTCGCAATCGCGCGAGGCCATCCAGACGACGCTCGACTGGCTTTCGTTTCTGGCCGGGAAAGCCCGGAATTGCCCGATGGCGGCGCTGGTCGTCCTTGACGACGACGTGATGGACCAGCAGACGGGGCACGCCGCCCGCCTCGGCTCGGATTTCCAGATCGACACGCTGACGCCCGACAACCTCCGGCGCATCGCCGACCAGGCGGTCTTTCGGAAGACCCCGACCCAGCGGGCCGAACTCTCGAAGCTCTATCAGGAAGCGGTCAAGGTCCTTCCCCGCTTTCACTGGTCCGAAGAGGAATTCACCGATCTCTATCCGCTGCACCCCGCCGTGCTCGAAGTCGCGCCGGGCCTTTCGACCTACTGCGACAGTTTCACCATGTTCGGGTTCATCAACGCGGCGGTGGGACGCGCGCTTGGCCCGCGACGGCATCCGCTTCAACTGATTTCGCTGGATGAACTGTTCGATCAGTACGACTTCGAATTCAAACGCAACCACACCCTCGACCGCGCCCTCGCCGTCTTCGATTACCTCGCGACAATGCGCGTACCGGCGCTTCCGTCCGAGCAGCGGATTCCGGCCAAACTGCTCCTCAAGGGCCTGTTTCTCCATTCGCTGGTCAACCGGGCCGTCAGCGCCGACGAACTGACCAACGCCCTGATGCTCTACGACAACGGTTACCAGCAGGTGTCGTCCCTGCTCGACGACCTGTTCACCCATTCGGAAGGT
>JAAFHI010000304.1 GCA_013298335.1 Actinomycetota bacterium | reverse complement strand
GACCTCGGACACGGCCCGTTTTCGCACGTCATGGAAAAGGTGCTGCGCCAGCACCATGAAACCTGGACGACCCGCATCCTGCGCGACCCCGCCACCGAGGTTCACCAGATCCTCGCCGCCCACGAGGCGACGCTTCCCGACACGGTCGCCAAATTCATCGAGGGCGACTTCCGGCCCCGCTTCGTCGGCCAGCTCGTGTCGTCGCAACTCGACTGCGACCGGCTCGACTACCTGCTGCGCGACAGCCTGATGACCGGCGTCAGCTACGGACGCTACGATCTGGAATGGGTGCTCTCGTCGCTCGCGGCGGACCCGACCGCCGACCGGCTGTTCGTCCGGGCGCGCGGCGTACTGGCGGTCGAGGAATATCTCTTCTCCCGCCACCACATGTTCCGGCAGGTCTATTTCCACCACGCGCTGCGCGCCGCCGAAAACATGCTCGTCTCGATTTTCCGCCGGGCGGTCAGTCTCGCCGCCGAGGACGGCCTCCGGTTCTTCCTGCCCGGCCTCGCGGTCGCCAAACTGCTTCGCGGGGACGACCTTTCGACCGGCGAATACCTGCAACTCGACGACCACGAGGTCATGTTCCACATCAAGCAGTGGCAGACCGAACCCGACGCCATCCTGAGCGACCTCGCCCGGCGGTTCGTCAACCGGCGGCTCTTCAAGTCGCTCGAAATCACCGACCTCGCCCCCGCCGCCGTCAAAACGCTGCTTTCGACGCTTGAAGAACGCTTCACCGAAGCGGGTTTCGATCCGCAGTACTACTTATTGGACGACAGCGCCGCCGACGTACCCTATTTCGGGCCCTACGCCCCGGACGCCCCCGAAAAGCACCTCATGGTCGAGTCCGGACGCCGCAATCCCGAACTGAGCGAAATTTCAAAGCTGTCGAGCACCATTCGCGGCCTGGAGCGCTACGAAATCCGCCGCCTCTGCTTCCCCGCCGAGATGCGCGACGAGGTCCTCGCCCTTGCGGAAGGATGAAGGCGCGTTGGAGCGCGCGCATCCTGCGCGCATGTCAGCCCCACCGAAACGTACGGGAGGATGAAAACGGCGGATGAAAGCCTCCGAACAAGGGATGACGGCGACAAAACGGAGTCTGAAGGCTCCCGAACGTGGTATGACGGCGATAAAACAAGGTATGTCGGTCACCGAACGAGGTATGACGCTCCCCGAACAAGGGATGAAGGCAACCGAACGGAGTCTGAAAGCTCCCGAACAAGGTATGACGGCGACAAAACAAGGTATGTCGGTCACCGAACGAGGTATGACGCTCCCCGAACAAGGGATGAAGGCAACCGAACGGAGTCTGAAAGCTCCCGAACAAGGTATGACGGCGACAAAACAAGGTATGTCGGTCACCGAACGAGGGATGACACTCCCCGAACAAGGGATGAAGGCAATCGAACGGAGTTTGAAGGTGCTTTGGACCGCGCGTACCCTGCGCGCATGGCCTCAGCCACGACTCTCCCGGGAGAGAAAGCTCGAATTTCCCCGCTTTCCTGATTTTTCGCATCTTCATCCGCCGTGTCGCCCCGTTCAGCCTCATGCGCGCAGGATGCGCGCGCTCCACTTCTCCGGCCCGGCCTGACGTTTTCCGGCGACCATTTCCTGATTTGGTTTTACTATCCGCCCGCCCGAATCCTCCAAAACCGGCGAGGTAGTTCATGTTCAAACGTGTTGCGACGTTGGCGCTGCTTGCGATTCTGCTTTCGACCATGACCGGGACGGCCCTCAACCGGCAGCTCCCCTACTCCCCACCGAATACCAGCGACCGGCCCCGCGAACGCCAGCGCGAGTTCGTCGAACAGTTTCTCGCCGATACGATTTCCAACATCGAGTCGCTGTCGCGGGTCGAGAACCGGCTGGCGCTGTTCAACCGGATTCAGTCGGCGACCCTGAAAATCAATCCGGCCCAGGGCAAGCTGCTGGCGCGCCGGGTCATCGACCTCGCCTCGACCGTCGCCGGCGAAGACCTGCAACTGCTGGCGGGCGACCTGCTCGACGTGGAGGAACGGCGGGAAGTCACCACCCGCGAGCAGAAACGCTTCCAGATGTACGTCAACAGCCTGCGCCTGCTGGCTGACATCGACCCGGAAATGGCGCGGCTGGCGCTGGTTGAAACCCGAAACCGTCTGGACGACCCCGAATTTGGACGCCATAACCTTGCCCTGGCACAGTTGGAATATCGCATCGAGACGAAAGTGCTCTCCGGGCGGGAAACGGACCCGGGGGCAATGGCCGAGGCCCTTCGACGGTGTTTCGACGCCGCTGAAATCGACGATTTCCGGTCCATCCTCAAACGCTTCGCGAAAAAGTTTCCGGATGCCGCCATCATCGCGGTCGAGTCCCTCATGACGCGGCTCGCGAAGCCGGAAGGCAACGCCTGGTACACCTACGATTTCGCCAAAGTGGTCGAAGTCCTGTATGTGATCGCGGAGGAATTCCCGACCGGACTTCAGCGCCTCGATTACCGCCAATACAATCCCGGAACGCTGGGCGAACGGTCGCGGGGTACGTTTTTCACCGTCCTCGCCGATGCCGGACTGGCCACCGTCATCGAGACGCAGCGCCATGCCGACAACCCGCGCCTCGCCGCCGCGGAGACCTTCCGCCCGTTATCGCAATACGCCAATGGATTCGCCCGCTATGCCCCGGAGCAGGCCCGGCAATTCGCGCTTGTCCTCGCCGAGACCAATGCCGAGAAAAAAACGGACGACAATCGGAACGCAGTGCCGCCGCCGGTCGTCCCGACCACGGGCCCGTCCATCGGAGAGATTCTGGCCCAGGCGTCGGAGGCCACCACCGCCGAATTCGTCACCCTGATTGAAAAGGCCGCCGAGCGGCTGGCGAGCGGGGGCCATATCACCGAAGGCCGCGAAGTGCTCGGTCGCATCCCGAACCGGTTTCTCAGACGCAGCGCCGAGCGGGCATACGACATCCGCCACCCCCAAAACCCGCCCGTCCCGCGCCCCCCGACCCGGATTCACCTCATGCCGGAAACCAGAACCCAGAGATTCAATCGTCTGATGAGAGAGGGGCGGGAGGCCCTCAATCGCCGGAATTTCGGCGCCGCCACGGCGATTCTCATCGAGGCGCTCGACGCGGCGGGAGGGAAATCACCCGAAAACCTCGAACACCTCGAACACCTGGTCCAGCTCGCCGACGTGTTTGCCGAATTCGAACCCGCCATCGCCGAAGATATCGCGGGAGGCATCCTCACCAAAATGAACACAACCCTCGAGGCCGCCGCCGTGCTCGACGGCTTTCTGCCCAACGCTCCCAAGGCGCAGCTTCTCAACAACGAATTCCGGCTTGAGACCATGTCGCCGGTGACCGGTAACTTTCTGGCGGTCGGGGCGGTCATCGCGAAGCTCGGAAAAACCAACCCCGACACCATCGCCCCGCTGCTCGGTCGGGTCAGCCGACCGGAAATCCGGGCCCGATTGCGGACCGAGGTGCTCGACAAACTCGCTGCGGCTGAACCGGGAAGATAAGGCGGTCACGAAAACCGGGAATACCCAATCCGGTTGCGTTGGGTTAGGCTGGTGAAAATCCGATTTCACTCCCGCCGAGGAATTATCGCATGCGAATGTTTGCTCCCCTGCTGACCGTGCCGCTCGTTTTCGGGCTGACCTGTGGCGGTCCGGCGGTTTGCGCGCAGTCCGCGCCGTCCGCCGCGCCGAAACCGGCTCCCACCGAGGAAGAAAAGAAGAAACTTCGGGAAAAGGCGTTTCAACTGCTCGACGACACCGTCGCGGAGGCGCAGGCGCTGACGATTCCGAACAACCGCGTCGTGCTCCTCGCGGACCTGCTTCCAAGTCTGTGGAAGCGCGATCCGGGCCGGGCGCGGGAAGTGGCCGGGACCCTGCTCAACACCATCGCCAACCAGGAGCTTCAGCCGCCGCCATCGACCGGTGACGAGGACGTCGAACCGTACATGAACGTCTCCTTCGGACCGGTCAACGAGGGAAATTTCCGGCTTTATACGCAAACGCTTCGCAAAATCGGCGAGACCGACCCCCAGACGGCGCTGGAACTGCTGGCGGCCACGCGCGGCCCCCTCGTCGCGACCAAACCGGAACGCAACAAACCGCTCGACGCCTACGCGAAACAGCTCGAAATCGCCGCCGCCAAAAACGATCCCGAAAAGCTCTACGCGCTGGGGAAGAAAAATCTGGAGAACGGCGAATTCGACCCGGCGATCAGCCTGGTTTCCCGAATCGCCGAGCGGGACGCCAAGCTGGCGGCGAAATTCTTCGGGGAAATCGCCACGAACGTCTCCGGCGCGAATCTCCCGCCGGAAGGAAAACTCCGCGCCTTCATCGGCCTCGCCACGCTGCTTCCGGCGTCTAAAGCCGGGACCGCCCCGGAAACGACGCCGGTGACGTCCGAGGGCAGGCCGTCGAAGACCAAATCCGGACTTGAAATCGACGAGAGCGTCCGCCGGGCGCTGTTCACCGGCTTCGCCCAGTCGGTTCTGACCGTCCTTCAGAAAAAACCGGCGGATTCGGTCGAAGCCGAAATCGACGAGGACGGCGGCGAGGGCGAAGACCCGCAATACGAAGACCCGCGGGGACTGGTGTCGGCGGCCAACCGGTTTCTGCCGGAATTCACCCGCTACGCCCCCCGGCTGGCCGACCAGATCAAACAGCGCCTGCCGAAGGAGGAAACGGCAGAGGAAGGTCATACCAACTGGGAAGCCGACCTGCTCAAACGCTTCGACGAGAACAAACTCAGCGGGCAGGAACTGGAATTCGTGACCTCGGGCATCATTCCCCGCTTCATCGTCGAGGGGAAAACGGACGAGGCGCGCAAGCTGATTGCGAAAATTCCCGACCAGCGCACCCGCGAGACGCTGGCAAAACAACTGGAGTCAGCCGAAGCGGTGAAACTGGCCACCAGCGACACCGCCACCGACGCCGACATCAACCGCCTGCTCGGGGCGGCCCGCACCAGCGGCCAGCGTCTCCGGCTGCTTCAGGTCGTCGCGCGCCAGGCGATCAGCCGGAAGGAGTTCGCCAAGGCGGGCGACGCGCTCGATCAGGCGCTCGCGCTCACCAACCAGATTCAGAATCCCCGGATTCAGATCACGGCGAAACTGACCGTCGCGGCCTTGTATATCGGATTCGCGCCCGACCGCGCCTTCGACGTTTACGAACCGCTGACCGACAAACTCAACGAATTCCTCGGCGGGGCGGCCATCGTCGGGGCCTACTTCAATCTCGGCGGCATCGAACCGGTACGGGGCAATGAATTCAATCTCGAAACCGGACGCGGCGTCGGTGACATCCTGCCGACGAGCCTGATTCCGCTCCGTCCGCTGGCCCTCGCCGACTTCGACCGGACGCGCGCCCTCGTGGACCGCGTGCGTTTCCCCGAAATCCGTGCGAAATTGCGCCTCGAAATTCTTTCCGCGGTCCTTCA
>JAAFHI010000625.1 GCA_013298335.1 Actinomycetota bacterium | reverse complement strand
ACTGCGCCAGATCGAGCACCCGGAAAATCCGGTCCCGGATCGGGATGTAGCGGGCGTGTCCGATTTCCTGCATCGCGTCCGCGGGCGCCTGAAAAACCCGCGAAACGAGGGCAAAGGGGAGGGCGTACATTTCGCCGCCGGAACGAACCAGAAATGCTTTCGACACCGACAGGCTGAGGGGAAACCGCAGGGTGAACACCGTGCCCGCGCCGGTCGTCTGGTCGACGGAAATTGATCCCTTAAGACGCCGTACGGTTTCGCGCACGACATCGAGGCCGACGCCGCGCCCGCTGATTTCACTGACTTCCCGCGCCGTACTGAATCCCGGAAGAAACATCAGTTCCGTGAGTTCCGAGTCCGACAGCCCGGCGGCTTCGGCTTCGGATTTCAGCCCGTTCGAAACGGCTTTCCGGCGCAATTGCTCCAGATTCAGCCCGGCCCCGTCGTCGGCCACCCGGATGACGACTTCCGTTCCTTCCTGGCTCAGTCGGATGGAAAGCGTGCCTTCGGGCGGCTTGCCGAGGGCGATCCGCTCGGCCCGCGGTTCGATGCCGTGGTCGAGGGCATTGCGGAGCAGGTGCGCGAGCGGCTCCGAAACGGCTTCGATCAGGGACTTGTCGAGTTCGATTTCCTCGCCGGAAAGGAGGAGGCTGGCCGCTTTTCCCGTTTTCGAGGCAGTGACCCGGACGGTCCGCTGAAGTTTCCCGGACAGCGTGCCGAAGGGAATCATGCGAAGTCCCATCAGCTTGTCCTGAATTTCATTCGTCAGGCGACCGAGGCGGTTGACCAGCGTGTCGTAATCCCCGGAAAGGAGTCCGAGTTTGTGCCCGGAAGTGGAAACGTCGCTGTTGGTTTCGGTGATCTGGCGTGAAACCAGGTGGAATTCGTTGTAGTGGTCCATTTCGAGGTCATCGAAATTGTCCCACCGTCCGACGGGTTGGGGAGCCCCCGAAAACACCGGAACCGCCGCTACCCGCCGTGACCCGAGCGCCGTGACTTCATATTCGGATTCGAGCTTGCCGGTCAGGCGGCCCATCCGGTTGGCCCCCATCTGAAGTTCCTCGACTTCACGCTGAATGCCCGACAGATTTTCCTGAAACGTGGAGTGATTGATGACCAGTTCGCCGAGCAACCGGACGAGGCCGTCCAGCCGACTGAGCGGAACCCGGACCACCAGTTCTTCCGCCTGGTCGGAAGGGGTGACGGGAAGCGGCTCCTCGACAGCTTTCGGCGCAACGGTTTCCGTCTGGTCCGGCTGATTTTCGGGCAGAAGCTGCTCGATCCGGCGGCTCAGGGCTTCGGCGGTGGTCCGCAGGTCGGGATTCGGCGCGGTCGTCAGGCAGAGGTCCTCCAGAACGTCACCGGAAAGCACCAGTACTTCGCCGATTTCCGGCGAAAACGCCGCTTCGCCGTCGAAGAGGGCGTCGAGCAGGTCTTCGAGGCGGTGCGCGAAATGGCCCAGCACCGGCAGTCCCACGACGTAGGCTTCGCCCTTGAGCGAGTGGACCGACCGCCGGATTTCGCCGAGTCCGTCGCGGCGGTCGGGCGCGTTGAGATATTGGGGGAGCGCACGCTGGATCAGCCGCAGCTTTTCCTCGGCTTCCCCACGAAACATGTCGAGCAGTTCGGGATAGGGGGCAGCTTCAGGGGCCTCCTCCGGCCTTGAAACTTCCGGCGGGGAACTTGTTTCACCCCCGCCGAGCAGTTCCAGGATGACGGTTTCGTCCTCTTCTTCCGGAAGGTGTCGAAACCGGCGGTAAAGCAGGGCCACGGAAATGAGCAGTCCCTCCGGGTCCTTTTCGTCGGTTTCGATCCGTTGCGAGTAGGCCTCCACTTCGGCCAGCGCCGAGGTCAGGAATTCGGCCATTTCGGCGTCGAAGCGCTCTTCGCCCTCGACCACCGCCTCGATGGTTTCCTCGGCGAAGAAGATCGCCCGGCTCAGTTTCCGTTCCCCGACCACCGCCGAATCGCCGACCAGGGTGTGGAGCTTCCGGTAGGCTTCGTGCAGCTCGTCGAGTTTTTCAGCGTCAAGCCAGAAGGCCGACAGACACTCGACGATGCGGGGCACGAACGTCCTGACTTCTTCGGCCAATTGTGCGAGCAGATCTGGATACATGGCGTTTTCGACCCGGTTTGAGCGGTTTCAGTATTCCCAAGGTTTTCAATCAGCCCACTCGGGACTGGTACAGCGGCTGCGCCGCCTGATGTGCGGAATGGCTTCGCCTTTCCGCATCCGTCACCCCAAAAGTTGAGGGCTTCAGCCCGATACATCCGCTCGGGGCAAAGCCCCTCGCGGGATGAATCGGGAGCGTGTGCGGAAAGGCAGAGCCATTCCGCACATCGGGCGGCACAGCCGCAAAACACTTCCAATCGTTCCAAGTGTCTCAATTTCGCGCGGACTGTTTTAATGGGTGAGCGCGAGGCCCGCCGACGAGGTCGCGACGCCGTTCGGCCCCGGCGCGTCCTTCGAAACCTTGAAGGTACTGATCGAGGCGCGGAGTGCCGCCGCCAGCGCCGACAGTTCATCCACCGAAGACACCACTTCGTTGGTCCCGGTGGTGTTCTCCTCGGTAATGGTCGAAATTTCCGTCATGGCGAGCGTCAGCGCCTCGGACCGTTCCGCCTGCAACCGGGTATCGCGGGAAATGGCCTGAATGATTCCGGCGAGCTGGTTCGACACGCCCTGGATTTCGTTGAGCGCCTGACCGGCTTCGGTCGCGACCGATGAACCGGACACCACTTCGCGGGTCGTTTCTTCCATGGCCGCGACGGCCTCGGCGGTTTCCGACTGGATGGCCTTGATCAGCGCGTTGATGCGCTTGGTGGCTTCCGAGGATCGAACCGCCAGACGTTCGACTTCCTCGGCGACCACGGCGAATCCGCGTCCGGCGTCGCCGGCCATGGCCGCCTGAATCGAGGCGTTGAGGGCGAGAATTCCGGTCTGGTTGGCGATGTCGCCGATCAACTGGACGATTTCGCCGACTTCCTGCGAGCTTTCACCGAGCCGCTTGATTCGTTTGGCCGTCTTCTGCACCTGATCGCGGATGCCGTCCATGCCGTGGATGGTTTTTTCCACCGCCGACATACCGGCAAGTGCTTTTGAAACCGACTGTTCGGCGACGGTCGCCGACGCGACGGCCCGTTGCGACACTTCCGAAATGGAACTCGTCATGTCCTTGAGCGCGGTCGAGGTGGTCGAAATTCGGGTGAACTGCCGCTGGCTGCCGTCGGCCAGGCGTCCGGTGGTGGATTGAATCTCGGTGGCCGTCCGGTTGACGTTGGCACTGACCTCGTTGATGCGTCCGATCAGTTTGCGGAGTTCTCCGAGCGTGTAGTTGAAGGAGTCGGCCAGCGCGCCGGTCGGGCCCGCGTCAACCTCGGCGCGAACGGTCAGGTCGCCCTTCGCCACGT
>JAAFHI010001092.1 GCA_013298335.1 Actinomycetota bacterium | reverse complement strand
GGGAGGCGGGCGTGGTCTATGAAGGCGAGCGCCGGTTTCCGCTGGTCGTCCGGCTGGATGAAGCGAGCGGGCGCGATCTGGAGGCGATTCGGGCGCTGACGGTCCTGACACCCGGCGGCGCGCGGATTCCGCTGACGGAACTGGCCGAGATTTCCCTGATTGAAAGCCCGGCGCAGATTTCGCGCGAACAGGCCCGGCGGCGGATCGTGGTCGAGTGCAACGTCCGCGGGCGCGACATCGGGACGTTCGTCCGCGAGGCGCAGGCGGCGGTCGAGCGGGAGGTCCGGCTGACGCCCGGCACGTCGGTCACCTGGGGCGGACAGTTCGAAAACCTGAACCGGGCCTCCGCGCGGCTGATTCTGATCGTGCCGCTGGCGCTGCTGCTGATTTTTGCGCTTCTCTACATGTCGTTCGGCGACGCGCGGCACGCCGGTCTGATTTTCACCGGGATTCCGTTCGCGGCGGTCGGGGGCGTGGCGGCGCTCGCGGCGCGGGGCATGCCGTTTTCGATTTCCGCCGGGATCGGGTTCATCGCGCTGTTCGGCGTGGCGGTCTTGAACGGACTGGTTCTGATCGGGGCCATGAACGCCATCCGTGAACGCGGCGAAACGGTCGCCGTGGCGATTCGCGAGGGCGCGTCGTCGCGGCTTCGACCGGTACTGATGACGGCGCTGGTGGCGAGTCTCGGGTTTTTGCCGATGGCGCTTTCGACTTCGGCGGGCGCGGAGGTGCAACGACCCCTCGCCACGGTGGTCATCGGCGGCTTGCTGACGTCTTCGGCGCTGACGCTGGTTCTGTTGCCGATGCTGTACGGCTGGTTTGGGGCGGCAACGGCTCCCCGCGCCGATGAAACCAGATGAATCCGGCGAAAACCCGGAAAACAGTAAGAACATGTTCTTTTCCTGAAAATTCAGGGATTGACAGGGTGACCTAACCGGGTGTCTTATTGTTTCAATCGCCCCGCCCAGCCAACTGACCCCGAGATAGCGCATGCAGGATTTGTCTCACCCGGACCGGGAATCCGAAATTCTCCGCCTGGAAGCCGAGAATGAGCAGTTGCGGGCCGAACTGGCGCAGGTCCGCCAGGCGGCCCGTTATTCCCAGCTCGTCTTTGAGAACAGCCTCGATTCCATCGTTGTCACCAACGATGAGGGGCGTTATCTCGCCGTCAATCAGGCGGCGGTGGAGCAGTTCGGATATTCGATGGAGCAGTTCCTGACCATGTCCGTTTTCGATATCCGGACGTGGCCGGGCACCAACGTGACGCCGGAAGAGTACGCCGCCTATCAGGAGCGCGGTCACATGGTCGGCGAGTTTCGGTTTCTTGACGCTCAGGGAAGGAAGCGCATCTCGCTGTATTCCGCCCAGCGCATCGGGCCGGGGCTGCACCGCAGCATTTCCCGCGACATTACCGACCAGCGCGCCCGCGACGAGCGGCTCCGCCTGCTGACCGAAGCGGTCGAGAACGCCAACGACGGGATTCTGATTACCGAGTCGGAACAACTCGATGAACCGGGGCCGAAAATTGTCTACGTCAACGAAGCCTTCCTGCGCATGACCGGTTTCAGACGGGAAGAGGTGCTCGGAAAAACGCCTCGCCTTCTGCAAGGTCCGAAAACCGACCGGGCGTCGCTCGACCGGATTCGCGCGGCGCTGACGACCTGGACGCCAATCCGCATGGAACTCGTCAACTACCGGAAGGACGGGTCGGAATACTGCGTGGATCTGAGTCTTTTTCCGGTTTTCGGCGAGGAGGGCGGGCAGACGTACTGGATGGGCGTGCAGCGGGACGTCACCGAGCAGAAAGTCGCCGAACGGCGCATCACCGAGTCGTTGCGGGTCAAGGACGTCCTGTTGCGGGAAATCCATCACCGTATCAAGAACAACCTGCAACTGGTTTCAAGCCTGCTCGAACTTCAGGTCAGCCGGACCAACGAGGAAGTGGTCCAGCCGTTCGT
>JAAFHI010000930.1 GCA_013298335.1 Actinomycetota bacterium | reverse complement strand
GAAGTTGAACGGGGTGATCCCGGCAATTGGTCCAATCGGGAAGCGCCGGACAATGCCGAGCCGGCCCTGGGCAGACGGAAGCCGGTCCAGGGGGAGCACTTCTCCGCCGATGCGTCCGGCCTCCTCAGCGGCGGTGGAAAACGTCAGAATCGAGCGTTCCACTTCGACACGGGCAGCCTTGATGGGTTTCCCCGCTTCGCTTGAGATGCAGTGGGCGAATTCCTCGGCCCTGTCTAAGATTTGCGCGGCGACGTTGTGGAGCATCGTTGACCGGGCATGCGACGGAAGATTTCGGGTCGTCTCAAAGCCCCGACAGGCCGCCGCGATGGCGTCCAGCACGTCGTCTTTCGAGGCAAGATGAACGGTTCCGAGATGTGCGCCGTCGTAGGGCGCGTGTACTTCGGAGGTGGCGGAGGTTTCCCGCCAGTGGCCATCAATCAGAACGGGCATTGGGTGACCTGTTTCCTTTCCATAAACATCAGGGGAGGTATTCGGTGAACACCTCCCCTGCAATATTCGAATGAAAATCTGATCGCGGAAAACTGTTAAAGGATGAGGTTTCCGGTGACGCTGAATGAGCCGGAGGGCAGTTCGAGTGAAGCCATCGAGAGAATCGGCAGCCGGACGCCAAGAATCGTCAGATCGTCCCGTTGTGCCTCGCTCCCCTGGAATTTGGCAAGTTCATTCTCGAGCAGATATCGCTGCCCGAGGCAGGTCAATCCGGCGATTTCGATCAGTTTGTCTTTCAGGCGACGGGACGTGAAGCGATCCGAGGCTTCGTTGGACTGGTCGGCCAGACCGTCGGTCGTCAGGTAAATCATCGAGCCTTTTGGCACTTCAAGGGTGTGATTGGTAAACCGTACGTCGAGTTTTCGCCGTGAACCCCCAATCGGCTTCCGGTCGCCCTTGAGTTCGCTCAGTCCCCACTTTTGGTTTTCGTCCTGCGAGACGATATAGAGCGGACGCCCGGCCCCTGAAAAGGTCACCCGTTGTTCTTCGATCATCACGAGACAGATTTCGATACCGTCATCGACATCCAGCCGGCGGCTGGAATGGCGGAGCGAGGTCTGAACTCCGTCGTGAAGCTGTTCGAGAATGGCCGCGGGTTCCTGGCGCGGGTTCTGGCCGATAATCTGATTGAGGAGTGTCGTTCCCACCATCGACATGAACGCGCCCGGAACGCCGTGACCGGTACTGTCGGCAACCGCGATGAAGAACCGGGTGATGTCCTCGTCCTTGACGATATGCGTCCAGTAGAAGTCGCCGGAAACGATGTCGCGGGGCTTGAAAATCAGGAAGTACTGGGCGATGACCGCGTCGAGTTTGGCTTCCGAGGGGAGGATGGCCCGTTGAATGCGTTCGGCGTTGCGGATGCTGTCGAGGATTTTCGCGTTCTGGCGTTTGTAGTTGTCGCGTTCCTGGGTGAGTTGCTTCGACCGTTCGTCGAAGGAATCACGCAGGGTTTTGTAATACTGTTCGAGGTTGTTTCCGAGTTTCTGGCATTCCCGCTTGAGGTAGAACACCTCGGCGCCGTATTCGAGTGCCTGACGGGTTTCGAAGGCATCGAGCGGAAGGCGGATGAACCGCTGGTGGCGGACGCCGTCGAGGTTTCCGACGGCGGACATGACGTCATGGAGTTCGGCTACAAACAGGCGGGAGACATCGGGAAAACCCTTGGCAATCCGGGCGAGGGCGGCTTCTCCGGTGGTATCCGCGATATGTTGTTCGCAGATGGCGACGGCGAACTCTTCCCGTTTGAGCATCTCGATCATTTCCGCCTCGGTCCGGGCGTGTTGAAACGAGAATCCAGCCGGGAACATCTCCCTGAATTGGTAAAAGAGGTTGGGTGATGCGCCGACAACGAGGACCGGCAGAGCGTCCGGAATCATCGAATTTCCTTCTGAGAAAACGTGGACCCGAACCCCTGGTGAACCGGGGGACGGAAGCGGATCGTCGCTTCCGTCCCTGGTAGGTTCAACTGTTCGTGGTTACACCAATTTAGCTCATCGGAAACGTTTCGCCAGCCTCCGCCATTCGGACCAGCAAGGCGGGCGGTGCAAAGCGTTCGCCGTAAGTGTTTGCAAGCACTTTAGCGCGGTCTACGAAGTTACGCACCCCATAATCATTGATGAATTGCACGGTGCCGCCTTTGTGGGCGGCGAACCCCCAGCCGAAGATGCTGCCGATATTGGCGTCGGCAACCGACAGAACCACGTCTTCTTCAAGGCAGCGGGCGGTTTCGACGGCCTGAATGAAAAGCAGTCGTTCGATCATGGCTTCCTGAGACAGTGCGTTTTCAGCCGGGTGGAACAGTTCGGAAAGCCCGGACCACAGATGTTTTTTGGCGTCTTTGGGATATTCGTAGAACCCGCCGCCGC
>JAAFHI010000133.1 GCA_013298335.1 Actinomycetota bacterium | reverse complement strand
GATGGCGCGTTGCCTTCCCAGTTCGAATCCAGCCGGAGCGGATCGACCGGGGTGGGCGGGACATCCACTTCCATCGGTCTGGCATGACCGGGCTGGGTGTCGGACATGGGAAGGGTCGGAAGCCGTTGAACAGTCGGGGGCACGGCGGGCGCGGTCATGGGCAGGGAGCGGATGGCGTCTTCGGTGGTGACCACGAAGTCAAAGCGCAGTTCCGGGCCGCCGACGCCGAATTCGACCACGTCGCCGTTCTGGAGTTCGACCCGGGTGACCCGCCGACCGCGCAGGTAGGTGCCGTTGGTGCTTTTCAGGTCTTCAAGAAAAACTTTGCCGTTTTCGCTGGTGAGAATGGCGTGCTTGGCCGAGGCGCGGGTGTCGTGCGTGCCGAGCTGGAGAAGATTGGCCGGAGAGCGCCCGATGGTAATCGGGAAGGCGGTTGAGGTGCGCGTTTCTCCAGCGCGATGTCCGCTGAGATGCGTTGCGGTTATGGATGCCACGCGCACGTCGGTCGTCCTCCCCGTCAGATCGAAGCGTCGTCGCTATCGTCGTCGTCATCGAACGGGACGGCTTCGAGCGTGCCTCCCGCGCCCTTGACGAGTATTTCGACGCGGCGCTCGGCGGCGTCGAGGCGTTCGCGGCAGCGGCGCGCGAGCGTGACCCCGCGTTCGAAGAGATCGAGCGAGCCGTCCAGCGACAGGTCGCCGTCTTCCATTCGACGGACAATGGTTTCGAGTTCTTCGAGCGACTGTTCAAACGTCGGCTCGGCGGGAGCGGCCTTCTTGGTCGGCATAGAGGCTGGCGTTATGAGTGGAAATTCCCGGCTCACGGTCGGGTGGAGACGTACTGTACCCGAAACGAAGACGCGGAATCCAACACGCCGGGAGTCGCGGATGAGAAAAAGGGGTGTTTTGCGGTCGACGGGGGACGCCGACCGCCGGGGGAAACCTACAGGGTTTTCAGGTAGGCGACGAGGTCGCTGATGTCCTGCGCGCTGTATTTGCTGGCGAAACCGGGCATGCCGTTGCCGCCCTTCTTGATCTGGGACGTGACGACGGCGGTTGAAACCGGGCGGTTGGTGGCGGGCATTTTCTTCCCTTTGAAGAGTCCCTTCAGGCCGGGGCCGACGCCGGCGTCCTTGGTTGTGGCGCTGTGGCACTGGCTACAGGTCGAAAAAAGTTCCTTGCCGCGACTGGCGTCTCCGGCGGCGGGTTTCTTGGTCTGGGCGGCGCTTCCGTTCGGCGCGAACGCGACGAAACCGAACGCGGCGCATAAAAAGCTGATGGCAATGATTTTCTTGGATGACATTTGGGGGCTCCTCTCCAAAAACTGGGTCAAGAAAGTGCCCTCGCCGGCAACCCGACGGCCGCGAGCGAGGGCACAGAAACCGCGTGGTGCGAAGATTTACTTCACGACCGCCTGCGGGCAGGGGTTTTTGCCGAGAACAAAACGCAGAATCGACGCATGCTGGGCTTCGTCGGCGGCGATGCCGGCGAGGAGGGTCACCACCGCTTTGTCGGAGAATCCGGCCAGCACGCTGATGTAGGTGGCGGCGGCTTCCGCTTCGAGCGTGAGCGCGAATTCGAGGATGTCGTTCCCCGTCTTGATCTTCGGCACCGCCGCTGCGATTGCCGGGTATTCAGTCGGCTTCTTGGCTTCGACGGGCGTGCCGCCGTTCTTCTTGACGAAGCCGGCAAGAATATCGCGATGTTCCTGATGCTGGCCGAGGAACAGCTTGGCGGCGTCGAGGGTGGGGCCGCTCAGCAGGCCCGTGCCCGCGCCGACGGTGTAGGCCGCAATGGCCTGATGTTCGAGGCCAAGCGCGACGTTGGCGATTTTGACGTCGCTCTTCTTGTCGGCGCCGAAAGCGGGCATTTCGATTCCTGCCAGCAGCGAAGCGGCGCTGACCACCAGGCCGGTCTTGATGACATTGCGGCGGCCTTTGAGCATTTCGCCGACTTCAAGGTATTTATTGGTCAAGTCTTTCATTTCTGAGGTTTCCTCCGATGGAAGTGTGTGTCTTTCGTGAATTCGAAATGTGTTCGTGAAGCGTGTCGGCTGCCGTTCGCGGGCGCGATGACGTCACTGACGAAGGCATGACCGACGAATGTAAAGTGAGTCTTTCTGCACTGTCACTTCCGCGTTTTATCGCCGCGGATGGTCGTCGGAAGGTGGTTCCGGTGACGCTGGGGATTTGCAGGGTTGCCGTGGGCGACCCTCGCGGAGTGATGAAGTGTTCGGATTGCTCCCAAGGTTTACTCCACAAACCAGTTGAATTGCAATTCTATTTGCACTGTACGGCGGCGAATTTTCGTTTGGATTCAGGCTGGAATAAATTTTTTTCCGTCTTCATTCAGATGTATGTGATTTGTCCGGTTCAGCCCACTTGACTTTCGGGGTCGGGGGGCCGATTTTGGGAAATCCGATTCCCCCGTTCCTTCGGTATTGCACTATGACGAACCTTGAAATCCACGGTGAACCGCCCCCGGCCCCGGTTGATTCCCAATCCGAAGGCGATTCCGCCGACCACCATCTCCACCGTCTCATTCTTCGGATCGGTGACGGCGATCAGGCGGCTCTGGGGGAGTTTTACGATCTGACCCATCGCCGGGTCTTCGGGCTGGTTCGATACATCGTGGGTGACGAAGGCGCCGCGGAAGAGGCCACGCTGGAAGTGTTCGTCAATGTCTGGCGGCGGGCCCGCGACTTCGACCGGTCGCGGGGAACGCCGACCGCGTGGCTGCTGATGATGGCGCGAAGTCGGGCGATTGACCGGTTGCGGTCCGGTGAACAGCACCGGAACCGGCTCGAATCGCTTGAAACGATGAACCATGCCCCCGACCCCGGGGGCGGACCGGAACGCGCCGCGGTGAATGCCGAACGCCGTGAGCGGGTTCAGATCGCGCTCGATACGCTGCCGGTCGAGCAGCGAGAGGCGATTCGTCACGCCTTTTACAGCGGGATGAGTCACAGCGAGATCGCCGAGCACCTCGGCGTGCCCCTCGGCACCGTCAAAACCCGGATTCGACTGGGGATGAAGCGCCTGAAGAGCGAACTGGACGGCTACCAAAACGAAATGTGACGCAGAGAAAGAAATGAATCAAAGACCTGAAAACCAAGCGTGGAACGAGGATGCCCCCGTGACGGCCTTGCTTGCACTGCTCGGCGCGCTTGACGCCGGGGAACGACAAACCTTTGAAAACCGGCTGCGCGAAGGCGATGCAACCGCGATTTCAGCCGCCCGTGAAGCGGAAGAGATCGTACTTGCCCTTGCCGATGCCGTTCCTGAATGCTCGCCCTCGCCCGCCTTGCGGGGACGGCTGTTCGACACTCTGGCCGGGGAGCTACTCGCGCCGTCGTTCATCGCCGAACGGACAGCGTGGCTGAAAAGCTTCCTGTCGAACGCCGTGGCGCTGGCCTGGGAGCCCTTCGCGCCAGGCGTGGAAGTCAAATGGTTGCAGAAGGATACGGAAAATCGGACCTATGTCGCGCTGCTGAAGGCGGTGGCCGGTTCGGCCTACCCGGCGCACCGGCATGTCGGCGTCGAGGAAATCCTCATGCTGGACGGGCGGCTCCGGCTCGACGACCGGGAATACACGGACGGGGAGTTCGTCCGGGCCGAACCGGGATCGGCGCACCACTCCACCGAAGCGATGGAGGACTGCACCTTCATCATCCACAGTTCGTTCGACACCGATCTCATCGGCACGTAGTCAGTCGAAGAGATTTTTCTGACCGTCATCCGCGCCGCGCAGGCGAAACAGGCCGACGCCGAGGTGTTCGCAGGCGGCGCGGGTGACCATCCGCCCGCGCGGGGTGCGGTTGAGGAAGCCGATCTGAATCAGGTACGGCTCGTAAATCTCCTCGATGGCGTCCTTTTCTTCATTGATGGCGGCGGAAATCGTTCCGAGCCCGACCGGCCCGCCGTCGAACTTCTCGATAATCATCAACAGCATCTTGCGGTCGGTTTCGTCCAGCCCGAACCTGTCGACTTCCATCCGGTCGAGGGCGGCGGCGGCGACTTCGGCGGTGATTTTCCCGCCGTAGAGCACCTGCGCGATGTCGCGGACGCGCCGGAGCAGGCGGTTCACGATGCGCGGGGTCCCGCGCGCGCGTCGGGCGATTTCCACCGCCCCGCCCTCGTCGGTTTCCACGTCGAGAATCCGCGCCGACCGCAGGACGATCTCCTTCAAATGGTCGGGCGAATAGAAATCCAGGTGGAGATTGATGCCGAACCGTCCGCGCAGGGGAGCGGTGATGAGCCCGGCGCGCGTCGTCGCGCCCACCAGCGTGAAGCGCGGCAGGTCGAGCTTGATCGATCGCGCCGACGGTCCCTGTCCGATGATGATGTCGAGCTGGTAGTCCTCCATCGCCGGATAGAGAATTTCCTCGATGGCGGGCGCGAGCCGGTGAATTTCGTCGATGAACAGCACATCGCCTTCCTGGAGATTGGTCAGGATGGCGGCGAGGTCGCCGGATTTTTCAATCACCGGACCGGCGGTGGACTTGATCTCCACGCCCATCTCGTTGGCGACGATCATCGCCAGCGTCGTCTTGCCGAGCCCCGGCGGACCGCACAGCAGCACATGATCGAGCGCGTCGCGACGCTTGCGGGCGGCCTGCATGAAAATGCCGAGATTCTCGGTCGCGCGCGACTGCCCGATGTATTCCCGCAGCGATTTCGGGCGCAGGGAAAGTTCAAGGTCGCGCTCGCTGGTTTCCGGCACGCCGCTCACAAGCCGGTTGGAAGTGGTTTCATTAGAAGAAGAATCAGCCATGGGAAGAGGGATCAGGGGTCGGGAATCAGGGATCAGGTTTCGGAGCGGGAGAGGCCGGTGGCAAAGTTCAGAGATTCGCAGTGGTTTGAGGCCTGATCCCTGATTCCCGACCCCTGATCCCTGTTCAGATGGGTTGCCGACTGCCGAAGCCGGTGTCGGTGTCGTGCCACCATTTGATTTCGTTCTCGCCGAGACGCCAGCAGAGCAGGACCACCCGTCCGTCGCGGTAGTGCGGGAAGTCGCAGAGCCCGAGCCGGTAGTCCTTCATCTGGATGCCGAGGCGTTCGACCCGGCGGACGGCGTCGGTCAGCGACTTCAACTTGGCGATGTAGGTCGCGCCGTGGCGGCTTCCGCCCCCGGAGGCGGATTTTTCCCGCGCGGCGGCGATGTCGTGTTCGATGCCCCGCAGGACGTCATGGTCGGCGACGATGCGCTCCACGATGGGCCGGAGGATCGGGACCATCCGGTTGGCCTCGGCCACCGAAAACAGGCGGGCTGACGTTTCGTGTTCCGTTTCCTCGTTCATTGATTTCCCGGACGAAAAAAAATCCTCCGTTCAGGTGAGGAACGGAGGATTGAAGATTGAACGAACCAAGTGAAAAAAAGCAACGCGATTCAGAAAGAAGTCTTGGGAGTCTTGGGAGTCTGGAGCGTCTTGGGAGTCGGAAGATATTTTTGACTCCCAAGACGCTCCAGACTCCCAAGACCTCCGAGACTGTTTTTTACGGGGTCGTCGTCTGCGGGGCGGTCTCGGTTTCGGTGATCTTGACGCCGTTGGCCGCGAGCGACGTGCCCATCACGCGCTGAACGTCGGAAATCGCCTTGTTGTAATCGGTCAGCGCGCGGATTTCGTTGCCGCGGGCGAGCGACAGGCGATTCTGCCGGTCGAGGACGAGGAAGGTGGTCGAAAGCCCCGCCGCGTAGCGCTGTTCCTCGCCACGCAACTGCGTTTCGGCGGCGACGCGGGCGGCGCGGGTGGCTTCGACGCGCTGGCGGGCCGAGGTGACCGACTGAAGCGCGTTGCGGACTTCAACCTGGATCGTCTGCTGGATCGTCCGGTCCTGCGCCTTCAACTGGCGTTCGGTGGCCACCGCGCGTCCGAGCGCGGCCTTGGCCGACCGGTTGCGAAAGTTGAAGGAGAAGGTCACGCCGGTTGTATAGGTGGGGAACTTGGTGGCGAAGAGATTCTTGAGTGAAGTTCCATATCCACCAACTAGAATTGCGGGCGGGCAAGGCGGCTGATTTTCTCCACCGCAATTCGTCGGCCCCTGTCCACCGAGACCCTGCAAGCTATAGTTGAAAAAAGCATCAAGTTGCGGCTTGAGTTGGTTGCGCGAGAACGACTGGTCAATCTGGTTGATTTCCTGCTGAAGGTGGTTCTGTTCGAGTTCCGGGCGGTTGCGCGTCGCGCTCTTGAGCGCGTCCTGAAGATCGAAGTTGGCCGGGGTGAAGTCGATACCCTCGGTCGGTTCGACGTCGGCCTGCCAGACATCGGAATTCGGGTCGCCGAGAATAAGCCGCTTGAGCTGATTTTCGGCGGTCGTGACGGCCTGAAGCGCGCTGATGGCAGTGTCCTTGCGGTTTTCGAGTTCCGACTGGGTTGAAACCACCTCGATGGGGGCAACCGTGCCGACTTCGACCTGCCGCTGCGTGATGGCGAGCGACACATCGGCGAGTTCGACCGCGTCGCGCTGAATCTGGTTGTTCTGAATGGCATAGACCAGATCCCAGTATGCCTGCTGGACGTTCGCGATGGTCGCGATGACCCGCTGCCGGAAAACCGCGTCGCTGATGGTCAACTGCTTCTTGTTCACCTTGACGAGGCGTTCATTGATGCTCGACCGGTAGTTTCTCAGCAACGGTTGGGAAAAGTTAAAGGTAAGTGATGTCCCGTATTGGGGATTCAGTCCGGCTGAACCGGCATTGTTGGTGGTACGGCTATTCGTGAAAGCAATTGAGTAATTTCCGCCCGTATTCAGAGTTTGGCTGAAGGTCGGATTGACATCAATTTGCTTCCTTTTGAAGGCGCCATCAGCCGCCCCGATAAAGGTTTGGGCGGTTGCGGTGGTCGAATTCTGAAACTGAAACTGAACTTGTAGGGTCGGATCGTACGCCCCGTAGGCGCCCTTGGCGTTTTCCTGGGCGATCTGCACGTTCGTGCGTTCGACTTCGATGTCCTGATTGTTCCGCAACGCCATCAGAATCGCTTCCTGAAGGCCGAGTTTCAGCTTCCGTCCGGGATCGACGCCGACGCGCTCTTTAGAAAGCGTGTCGACCGCGCGGGTCCGGCGGGCAGCGGCGGGCGGCGGCGTTACCTGTGTCTGGGGCGCCGGGGTCTGGGTGGCCTGGGGGACATCCGTCGCGGCGACGATGCCGGTCGGGGCGGCTTCCTGGGCCGAGGCGATCAGGGTCGTGCCACCGACGGCGGCGGCGACGGTCAGCAGGCGCATTGCGTTCAGGACTCGATTTCGTTTCGACATGCGATTTCGCTCTCCACGGCTTTTTCAGCGAGGAATCAAGTGAACCCGGCTGAAGGGGTTATTGAATTGTTGTCTTATTTGACGTACTCGGCCTTTACGAAGCGATTTCAGCGAGAGTTTCAGGAAAAAAAAGGGATCAGGGATCAGGGGGCAGGAATCAGGGAAGGTGTCGGGTGTCTGGTATCGGGTTTCAGTTTGGGTTCTGGGTTCTGGGTTTGGGGTGCTGGAAGAAATTTGGGGGTGTTTTTCAGGCCGATTGAATACATTTCCCAAAACCCAAAACCCAAAACCCAAAACCCAAAACCGGCT
>JAAFHI010000342.1 GCA_013298335.1 Actinomycetota bacterium | reverse complement strand
TCTTCCCGCCCAGCTTCGGCGCGGTCGGTTGAAAACCCGATGGCAATGGCCTGCGGAATACCATCCGTCTGGGGATCGTAATTACCAAGCACCACGCCTTCCTCATCGAGCCAGGCCATCTCGGAACGTCCTTCGATGCGGGCCAGCACCACCGGCTTCCGCTCCTCGACCGTCACCCGAACCGTATCCGGAAGCACCCGCGTCACGGTCGCCCGGCGAATGCGCGTCACGGTTTCAAGCCCCTTCTGGACATCCGCGAGCGACATGGTCAGCAGCGTGCCCTGGGCGTTCTGGCGGACCGCCCGTTCGACTTCGGCGGGCGTCAGTTTTTCACAACCGGCAACTTCGACCGTGGTCAGGGCAAAAGCGCCCGAACGCGCGAAGCCAATCCCGCCGAACAGAACCAGCACCGCCAGCGCGCCCCATGCCAGCATCACTCCGCGTTCACGCACAATCGTCGCGATTCGGTTTACCCGGCCACCACCGCGCACCACCGCGAGGTCACGCGTCTGCGCGCGCCGCGACGGCAATGCTCCATTCGTCACTTTTTCTCGAACCGCTCCCATCGCGTCACCCCCTTCCGGGAAGGATGAGGGATGAAGGATGAAGGATGAAAATCAACCGATTCAAAACCGGCTCCGGACAACCGAGCCTTCACTTTCATCCTTCATCCCTCATCCTTCATCCTTTCATTCACTCCCAAACCTCGACTTCCAACTCCAGGTCGATTCCCCGCTCCTCGGCCACCCGCGTCCGAATGACGTCGATGAGCGAAAAGATGTCGCCGGCCTGCGCACTGCCGTCCGTCACGATGAAGTTTGCATGGAGCGGCGAAATCGTGGCCCCGCCATGCGTCATCCCTTTCAATCCGAGTTCATCAATGATGCGTCCCGTCGTTACGCCATTCCCCGGATTCTTGAAAATGCAGCCCGCGCTGTTGTCGCGGACCGGCTGCGTCGCCGAACGATGCTTTCGGTACTGCTGAATCTCCGCCTTGATCTCCTCCGGCGCGCCAGGCTTGAGCTGCAACGTAATTCCCAGTACCAGTTCCCGCGATGTAAACGGCGAGTGCCGATAGGAAAAATCAATCTCCCCGCGTTCCAGCGTGACCACTTTCCCTGCGCGCGCGATGTCAACCGTTTCGATGGCGTCAGCGATTTCGTAGCCATGCGATCCCGCGTTCATCTTCACCGCGCCGCCGACGCTTCCCGGAATCGGGGCCAATCCCTCGATGCCCGACATTCCCCGGTCGGCGCAGGCGTTGACCAGTCGCGGCAGGCTGTATCCAGCGTGGACATGAACCCGCGTTCCGTCAAAGACCAGCAGATCCTCAAGCAACCGCAGACTGACCGCGACGCGCTGTATCTCGCCGTCCTTCACCAGCAGGTTCGTGCCATACCCCAGCGGGCTCCACGCAATCCCCGCTTCATCAAGCGCATGCACCAGCTTCGCAGCCTTCTCGCGGGTATCGGGATAGGCGATGCAGGAAATCACGCCGCCCGTCTTGAGCGAGGTGAAGTGCCGCATCGGCTGGTTGCGCCGGGCTTCGACTTCCAGATCGGCACAAATTTTCCCGATTACATCCGTCATACCCATTTCCAGTCCCGAGTTTCCGGTTTTGAAACCGGACACTCACCCGCTACAAAAGCTCCAACAACTCTTCGCCCGCCTGCCAGACATTACCCGCGCCGAGCGTGAGCACCAGATCACCGGGTTTTACCAACGTCCTGAGCGAAGCAACCGCCGTATCGAGTCCGCCGACGTAATGCACGTCGTGATGACCGAACCGCCGGATGCATTCCGCCAGCGCCTCCGACGTCGCGCCTTCGATGGGCTCTTCACCCGCCGCGTAGACATCGGTCAGACAGACGACGTCCGCTTCATAGAAAGCCCGCGCGAACTCCTCGAACAGATGCTTGGTGCGCGTGTAGCGATGCGGCTGAAACAGCACCACCACGCGGCGTTCACCGGTCTTGGCCGCGGCCAGAACCGTCCGGATTTCCACCGGGTGATGTCCGTAGTCGTCAACGACCATCACATTACCTTTTTCGCCGCGGATTTGGAACCGCCGGTCGGCTCCCTTGAAGTCCGCGAGTGCCTCCGCGATCTTGGCAAACGGAACGTCGAGGTCGAGTCCGACTGCAATCGCCGCGAGCGCATTCAGGACGCTGTGCGATCCCGGCACGCTCAAAACCACCTCGCCCAGATCCGTGCCGCGATGCCGGACCGTGAAGCGGGAGCCGAACGAATTCGTCAGCACCACGTTGCGCGCGGTCAGATCGGCCTGCGTCGCCATCCCGTACGTAATCGTCCGCCGCTGAATCCGCGGAATGATTGCCTGTACATGCGAATCATCGAGACAAATCACGACGTTCCCGTAAAAGGGGACCCGGTTGACGAAACTCGCGAAGTGGGCGCAGATGTCGTCCAGGTCGCGGTAGTAGTCCAGATGCTCGCGGTCGATGTTGGTCACCACGGCGATGGTCGGGGAAAGCTTGAGGAACGACCCGTCGCTTTCGTCGGCCTCAACCACCATGAACTCGCCATGACCGAGCCGCGCATTGCTGCCGAGCGTTCCGAGCTTTCCGCCGATGACGACCGTCGGGTCGAAATCGGCCTTCTGAAGCACATGCGCGATCATCGACGTCGTCGAGGTCTTGCCATGCGCGCCCGCGACCGCGATGCCGTATTTCAACCGCATCAGTTCGGCCAGCATTTCCGCGCGCGGAATGACCGGAATCAACTGCTGCTTCGCCGCCACCACTTCGGGATTGGTCGGCTTCACCGCCGACGAAATCACCACCACGTCGGCCCCGGCGACATTTCCCGCCGCATGGCCTTCAAAGATCACGCCGCCCAGAATCCGCAGATGCTCGGTAATTCCGGTCAGTTTCAAATCCGACCCCGACACCTTGTAGCCCAGATTCAGCAACACCTCGGCAATGCCGCTCATGCCGATGCCGCCGATGCCTACGAAATGGATGTGTCGGATGCGTTTGAACATAGTAGTCAGTAGTCAGTAGTCAGTAGTCAGTCAAACTTTCTCTGTGCCTTCGTGTCTCTGTGTCTTCGTGTTCAGCTTTGAATGACCAGGTCGGCGATTGATTCCCGGCGAATCAGCTTCATCGCCAGATCGACCGTCTTCTCCGCCGCGCCCGGAATTCCCATGCCCCGGCTCGCCTGTTCCATGCGGGTAATCTCGTCCGCATCGGTGAGCAACCCGCGAATTTCCCGCGCCAGTCGTTCCCCGTTCAATTCCGCCTGCACGATCATCTTCCCCGCTCCGGCGGCCACGAACGCCTCGGCGTTCTTTCGCTGGTGATCGTCCGCCGCCTGCGGAAAGGGGATGAACACCGCCGCCTTGCCCGCCGCCGCAACTTCCGCCGCCGTCGCCGCGCCCGCGCGACAGACCAGCACGTCGGCATTCGCGAAGGCATCGGCCATATCCGTGATGAAAGGCCGGACGTCGGCTTTTATCCCCGCGCTTTCATAGGCCGCCTTCACCGATTCGAAATCCTTTTCACCCGTCTGATGAAGAATGCGAACCCCATTCGTGGTCGCGAAGGTTTTCGCCGCTTCCATCATCGCCTGATTGATCGCCCGCGCCCCCTGACTGCCGCCGAAAACCAGTACCCGGTCGCGTTTCGCTTCGAACTTTGACGAAAGCGATTCGAACTCGGCCCGCACCGGCGTTCCGGTCAGGACCGCCTTGCCCGGAAACCAGCGCGCCGTCTCGCGGTAGGTAATCGCCGCCGCCTTCACGAACCGTGCCAGCCAGCGGTTGGTCAGTCCCGGCATCGCGTTCAACTCCACCACCAGCGTCGGAATGCCCTTCAAAGCCGCGAGCAGCGTCACGACTCCCGAGGCATATCCGCCGACGCCGACCACCACGTCCGGCCTGAACTGCCCGAGCATTTTCAAACCCGCCAGAAACCCCAGCGGCAGCGTCACCAGCGACTTCAGCTTCCGACCGATTGAAACGTTGTTCAACGCGCCCGCCGGAATGAACGTGAGCGAAAACCCCGCCGCCGGAACCAGCTTCTTTTCAAGTCCGCGCTCCGTGCCGACGAACCGCACTTCCGTCGCCGCGTCGCGCCGCTGAAACTCGCGCGCGATGGCAATGCCCGGAAAGATGTGTCCGCCGGTTCCCCCGGCCGCGATAATCACCCGCATTTCCTACCCCTTGCTGCGCGCCTGCTGCGACACGCTCAACAGCATGCCGACCGCCAACAGACTAAACATCAACGAACTCCCACCGTAACTGATGAACGGGAGCGTAATTCCCTTCGCCGGCACCATGCTCAACACCACGCTGATGTTGAAGAGCGCCTGCGTCACGAGCATGACCGTCAACCCGACGGCGAGCAGCTTTCCGAACGAATCCGGCGCGAAGTGCGCCGTCCGCAACCCGCGCCACGCCAGTACCGCAAAAAGCACCAGCACGGTCAACGCACCGACCAGACCAAGTTCCTCCGCGATGACCGAGAAGATGAAGTCGGTATGCGCTTCCGGCAGGTAGAACAGTTTCTGTTTTCCCTGCGCCAGTCCGGCGCCCGAGACGCCGCCGCTGCCGACCGCGATGAGCGACTGGACGACCTGAAATCCTTCCTTCTGCGCGTATTTCCACGGATCGAGAAAAGCCTTGATGCGATCCATGCGGTACGCCTTCGTCCAGATTTCGAACAGAATCACCGGCGAGGCCGCGAGCGCCATCATCGCCGGGTAGCGCATCGGGACTCCCGCCGCGGCAAAGATGCCGAGGGCGACCATGCCCATCACCAGCACCGTGCCGAGGTCGCGTCCCGCGAGAACCAGCAGCGACAGCACACCCACCACAAACACGCAGGGGGCGAACGTCCGCATCCAGTCACGTCGCGAGAGTTCGTCGCGCCGGCTCAGGAAAAAGGCCAAAAACAGAATGAGCGCGAGTTTGGCGAGTTCCGACGGCTGGAACATGAAGCCCGGCAAACGGATGAACCGGTGCGTGCCGCGCACGGACGGCAGGAACAGCACCGCCACCAGC
>JAAFHI010000360.1 GCA_013298335.1 Actinomycetota bacterium | reverse complement strand
TGTTTTTTGACTTCCTCGTTGGCGTCGCGGCGGATGTTGCGCAGGCCGGTCTTGTGCTCTTCGGCGGTGTCGCGGACGACCTTCGCCAACTGCTTGCGGCGCTCTTCGGTCAGCGGCGGAATCGGCAGGCGGACCAGTTTTCCGTCGTTCGACGGGTTGATGCCGAGGTCCGACGCCTGAATCGCGCGTTCAATGGCCGGAATCACCGAGGAATCCCACGGTTGAATCGTGATCATCGCCGGTTCGGGGGCGCTGATGTTCGCGAGCTGGTTGAGCGGCATCATCGAGCCGTAGGACTCGACCTGGATTCCGTCGAGCAGATTGACCGAGGCGCGTCCGGTACGGATTCCCTGAAATTTGCGGCGGGCGTCGTCGAGCGTCGATTCCATGCGGGCGACGGCGTCTTTTACGACTGAGTCAGACATTGCGGTAATTCCTTTCGAACGGTGGAAAGTGGTGCGGTGCGCCCGAATCAGGCGTGCGCGGCAAGGTGAGTCACGGCGCCGCCGACGTTCGTCCCGATGTTTTCGCCGGTCACGACCCGGAAAATGTTTCCCGAAGTCAGCAGGTCGAAGACGATGATCGGAATGTTGTTGTCCTGGCAGAGCGCAATCGCCGAAGCATCCATGACCTTGAGACCTTTTTCCAGTACCTGTTGGTAGGTCACGTGGGTGTAGCGCAGCGCGGTCGGGTCCTTGGTCGGATCGGCGGTGTAGATGCCGTCCACCTTGGTGGCTTTCAGGATGACGTCGGCCTTGATTTCGCAGGCGCGCAGGGCCGCCGTGCTGTCGGTGGTGAAGAAGGGGCTGCCCGTTCCGGCGGCGAAAATCACGACGCGGTTCTTTTCGAGGTGGCGCGTCGCCCGGCGCGGGATGAACGGTTCGGCGACCTGCCGCATTTCGATGGCCGAGATGACGCGGGTCGGAATGCCGAGCTGTTCGAGGGCGTTCTGGAGCGCGAGGCTGTTGATGACCGTCGCGAGCATGCCCATGTAATCGGCGGAGGCCCGGTCCATGCCCGCCGCGCTGGCTTCGGCCCCGCGGACGATATTGCCGCCGCCGACCACGAGGGCGACTTCGAGACCGAGGCGATGGACGTCGCGGACCTGCTCGGCGACGCTCTGGACGGTCGCCGGATCGATGCCGAATCCGCGGTCGCCTTCGAGGGCTTCGCCGCTCAGCTTGAGCAGGATGCGTTTGAAAATCGGCTTGGGACTGTTTTGGGTGGAACTCATCGTGTCACGCTCCCTCGGAAGAAATTTCGGGGATGCGGCAGGGGCGACGACGCGCCCGACCGCCCATCGTCGAAACGCCCCGTCCGGAACTCGAACGGGGCGTTTCAAACAACCGGCTTAGCTCGCGGCGGTCATTGCGGCGACTTCCGCCGCAAAATCGTCCTGCTTCTTCTCGAGCCCTTCGCCCATCTTGAAACGGACGAACCGGCGGATGCGGATGTTTTCGCCGGTTTTGGCGATCATCTGCTTCAGCAGTTCGGTGATGGTGACGCTCTGGTCCTTCACGAACGGCTGGTCGAGCAGCGAGACTTCGGCCTTGAACTTGCCGACGCGGCTTTCAATGATGTTCGCGATCACGTTTTCCGGCTTGTTGGCCGTCTTCGGATCGGTCATGGCCTGCGCCTTGGCGATTTCACGTTCCTTCTCGACGACATCGGCGGGGATTTCATCCGCGCTGACGTACTGCGCGTCGAGCGCGCAGATCTGCAACGCCACGTCACGCACGAAATTCTTGAAGTCATCACTGCGCGACACGAAGTCGGTTTCGCAGTTCACTTCGACGAGCACGCCGATACGGCCGCCCATGTGGATGTAGGACTCGACCAGACCTTCAGCCGCGATCCGGTCACCCTTCTTCACCGCCAGCGACTTGTTGCGCTCGCGCAGAATGGTGATCGCCTTTTCCTCGCTGCCGCCCGCTTCTTCGAGGGCCTTCTTGCATTCCATCATGCCCGCGCCGGTTTTCTCGCGCAGGTTCTTTACTGCCGATGCACTGATTTCCGCCATTACGACCTCCCTTGGGATTTAGGATTTCAGGTTGCCGATTTTCGAATCGTCGAAAACCGGCGACCGAAAATCGTAAATTCAGTTCATGCTTCCGCGCTCAATTCCAACGCGGGGGCCGCCGGAGCTTCCGGAGCCGGGGCAGGAGCGGCGGCGACCGGAGCGGCTTCCGCCACCACGGGTTCTTCAACCTTCTCGATGCCCATCTGACGACCTTCGATGATCGCGTCGGCGACCTTCGCGCTGATCAGACGGACCGAGCGCAACGCGTCGTCGTTGCCGGGGATGACATAGTCAACGCCCTCGGGGTTGCAGTTGGTATCCACGACGGCGACCACCGGAATGCCGAGCCGGTTGGCTTCGGCGATGGCGATCTCTTCCTTCTTGGTGTCGATGATGAAGATCACCTCGGGAAGCCGGTGCATGTTGCGGATGCCCGAAAGGTTGCGTTCCAGCACCGAGTATTCCTTCTCGCGCTGAAGGATTTCCTTCTTCGTGAGCGCCTGGTAGCGACCGTCGACCTTCATCGCTTCAAGGTCCTTCATGCGGCGCATCGACTTCTGAATCGTCTGGAAGTTGGTGAGCAGGCCGCCCAGCCAGCGCTGGTTGATGAAGTGCATGCCGCACCGGGCCGACTCTTCGGCGATGGCGTCCTGCGCCTGCCGCTTGGTACCGACAAACAGGAAGGTCTTGCCTTCACCCGCCGACTGCGAAACGAAACGCATCGCCTCGCGCAGCAACCGCTGCGTCTTCTGAAGGTCGATGATGTAAATGCCGTTGCGTTCGCCGAAGATGTATTCCTTCATCTTCGGATTCCAGCGGCGGACCTGGTGGCCGAAGTGAACACCGGCCTCCAACAATTCCTTCATCGTGACTGCTACTGCCATTCGAAATCTGCCTTTCGTGGGGTTCGTTTCTGTACTCGTCGCCCGCACCACTCCCGTGGAGCGGAAAAAACCGCCGGACGACAATGGAATGCGAGTGGCGGGAAATTCCGGCCACTCGCTGCTTCGGTGAAAGATTGGGTCGAACCGGGCGATTACCGTTTCGAGAACTGGAACCGCGCGCGCGCGCCCTTCTGACCGTACTTCTTGCGTTCCTTCATGCGCGGGTCGCGCGTGACGAAACCGGCTCTCTTCAAACGACGGCGCAGTTCGATGTTGAACTGCATCAACGCCCGCGTGATGCCGTGCCGCACCGCGCCCGCCTGTCCGGCCATCCCGCCCCCCGCGACATTCACCAGAATGTCGAACTTGCCGAGGGTCTCGGTAAGCTGGAGCGGCTGGCGGATGATCATCCGCAGCGTTTCGTTCGGAAAGTAAACGTCGAATTCGCGCTTGTTGATGACGATCTTGCCGTCTCCGGGACGCAAAAACACACGCGCCGTCGCCGTCTTGCGACGACCGGTACCGTAATACTGGACAAAGTTAGCCACGCTTCAGACTCCTTCAAGCTCCGATGACGCAACGACTTAACGAGCCGTAAGCGTCTTGATTTCCAGCGCGACCGGATTTTGCGCCCGGTGCGGATGGTTCGGTCCGGCATACACTTTCAGCTTCGTCGCCATCTGACGGCCGATCCGGTTCTTCGGCAGCATGCCCTTCACGGCATGCTCGAGGATGCGTTCCGGGAACTTCCGGAGCATGTCCTTGGCGACGACTTCACGAAGTCCGCCCGGATGCCCGGTGTACCGGCGATACATCTTCTCGTCCCACTTGTTGCCGCGGAACACGCACTTTTCGGCGTTGATGATGATGACGTGATCGCCCATATCGAGAAACGGGACATACTTCGGGTTCCGTTTGCCGATGAGGATTGCCGCCACCTGCGACGCGACCCGGCCGACCGTCAGGCCCGTCGCGTCAACGACGAACCAGGTCCGACCAGCTTCCAAATCTTTTCCACTCGGGATAAATGTTGCTGACATATCCGCCCTACCGTGTGATTTCCAAGACGTATACCTGTGAAAAGGCGAACGGCAAGAATACGGGAAGGTTTGAAGAACTGTCAAGCCTCATGACTTTTTTGTCACTTCTTCGTTGAAAAAATGCGTCGCCATCGCGTTGAACGCCGCCGCATGCTCGTCATGCGGCAGGAGCGCGCACTTGTCGAAGACCTCCAGCCGGGCGTCCGGCTTGCGCCGCGTGAAGTCCTCCGCCTGCGTGAGCGGGGTCGTCGTGGCGTCCTTTCCCCAGACGAGCAGCGTCGGCTGTTTCAATCCCCCGAAGACTTTCCCGATATTCCAGTGCGCCGCACCGGTCAGAAATGCCGTCGGGCCGTATTTCGCGTTCGGCGCGCGCATCGTCTTATAGAGATGAGCAGCGTACTCGGGGGTGAACGCCTTCGGGTCGTGAAATCCCTGGTTCGTCATGAAGTAGCGGATCGCAGGCCGGGTCGAGAGAAGGCTGAAAATGCCGCTTCCGAGCGATGAAAAGAGCAGATTGCGCGCGAACCGCTTGATCGGCGTGCCGCGCTTCCCGGCGAGCGCCCGGATGCCCGTCGGCGCAATCAGAATCAGCTTTCCAAAGAGTTCCGGTTCGTCGAACGCTGCCTGAATGACGTAGGCCGCGCTGATCGACGCCGCAATCACGTCGCACCGCCGCCCGATGCGCTCCCGGCAGAAATCCTTCAGACATCGGACAAACAGTTCCGCCTCGTAATCCATCCGCCGCCGCTCCGAACCGCCAAATCCCGGCAAATCGGGCGCGAACACCTCGAACGTATCTTCAAGTCCCAGAAAGACATGGCGCATTTCGTACGCCGAGGCCCCGCCGTTCAGCCCGTGGACGAGCAGTACGGGATTGCCCTCGCCGCGTTGCGCGTAATGCACCCGCATTCCCTCCCACATCCACAAACTGGTCTGGGCATTGACCGG